>NZ_LKGQ01000016.1:0-104539 GCF_001401785.1 Pseudoalteromonas sp. P1-16-1b
GGTTCAAGGTTCAAGGTTCAAGGTTCAAGGTTCAAGGTTCAAGGTTCAAGGTTCAAGGTTCAAGGTTCAAGGTTCAAGGTTCAAGGTTCGAGCTATAAGTTTGATCTAAGCTTTGTGTCTTTCTTATTTTACAGTTATAAGTTAAGTATGTTTCAGCTGACTGGTTATGTTATGAGGTTTGAAGATTTAAGGGTATGGCAACGTTCAGCCGATTTAGCTTGCGAGATTTATTTACATTTTAAGCATAGCAAAGAGTTTGGTTTAAAAGATCAAATAACACGATCTGCACTTTCAATTTCTTCAAATATCGCAGAGGGTTATGAACGAATAACTCCTAAAGATTATATTCGATTTTTATCATACTCTAAGGGGAGCTGTGGAGAATTACGCTCTCAAATTTACATTGCACTAAAAATAGGTGAAGTTGATACGACAAAGGCTAGTGAATGGATTGAGGAGACTCGTGAACTTTCCCGTATGATTTCAGCATTGATGAAATCAATCGATGCTTGGGATTAAGAGGTTCAAAATTAAATATTCATTCAAAAATATATGAGTATGTTTAACCTTTAATTCTCCCCTTACGACTAATGTCGACATTAGCTTGATCAGAATCGGCAAAGCATGCGTATTTATTGAACGAAAGCTTAAAAATGACCGACTAACGCAAAAAAAGTTAAATAATTATCGCAATTAGTTTAAATCCATCAGTTAATTGGTGAATTTTTTTGCTACAATTGGCGGGCAAATAAAGTGAATGAGTTTAATGTCGCCAAATTCAGTTGTTACTGTACTTAGTTGGTGAGATTGTACTTGTTTACAAATTGTTTTTACGGAAGCGATACTATAGTCATTTGGTTTCATACTCGAGCTTACTTAATCAACTATTTGAGCAAGTCAGGTTTATTCGAGCAGGAGGCTGTGAATAACCTTGTTTTAAGCAAGGGTTTTAATTATGATCGTTTCTCTTTTAAAATTCGAAAAATTAACCTGCTGTAACTGATGTTCTCAATATAGCAAGTGTTGAGAATCATAGTGGAGATAAGTGGATGAGCAATGCGCCTGTAGACAATGGCCGACGTCGCTTTTTAACCATAGCTACCTCTGTTGTTGGTGGTGTTGGTGCGGCTGGGGCTGCTGTTCCTTTTATTGCGTCTTGGAATCCAAGTGAGCGAGCTAAATCTGCGGGTGCGCCTGTAGAAGTAGATATCAGCAAACTTGAGCCAGGACAATTAATACGTGTCGAGTGGCGTGGTAAACCTGTATGGGTTGTATCACGGACCCCAAAAATGCTTGAGCAGATGAAAGAACATGAAGGTCAACTTCGTGATCCGCAATCGCAAGAGCCACAACAATTAGAATCATCAACCAATGATTTTCGTTCATTACGCCCAGAGATTTTTGTCGCTGTAGGTATTTGTACGCATTTGGGTTGTTCACCTAGCTTTTTACAAGGTGGCTTTGGTGAGAAAGTGGAAGGGACTGATGACGGTTTTTACTGTCCATGTCACGGTTCTAAGTTTGATATGGCTGGCCGTGTATTCCAATCGGTACCTGCACCATTAAATTTAGAAATTCCACCATATACTTTTCTTGATGAGACCACTATTTTAGTGGGCGAAGAACAAGGGGTGGCCTAATGTTTGGTAAAATTGTTGAGTGGATAGACGACCGTATCCCAATGACACGTGTTTGGAACATGCACATTGCACAGTATCCAGCACCGAAAAACTTTAACTTCTGGTACTTCTTCGGCTCTCTAGCTATGTTAGTACTAGTAAACCAAATACTTACAGGTATTTGGTTAACGATGAACTATGTACCATCTGCTGAAGGTGCATTTGCATCAGTAGAATACATCATGCGTGATGTAGAGTACGGTTGGTTATTACGTTATTTGCATTCAACGGGTGCATCTGCGTTTTTCATCGTTGTTTACATGCACATGTTCCGTGGCATGATCTACGGTTCTTACCAAAAACCACGTGAATTACTGTGGTTATTCGGTATGTTCATTTTCTTAGCGCTAATGGCTGAAGCATTCATGGGTTACTTATTACCATGGGGCCAAATGTCGTTCTGGGGTGCACAGGTAATCATTTCATTATTCGGGGCAATCCCGGTTATTGGTGATGACTTAACACTGTGGATCCGTGGTGACTATGTAATTTCAGGTGCAACGCTTAACCGCTTCTTTGCATTACACGTAATTGCACTGCCATTGGTTATTGTTATCTTAGTATTTTTACACATTGTTGCACTACACGAAGTGGGTTCTAATAACCCAGACGGTATTGATAACAAACGTAAAAAAGGAACTGTGGCTGAAGAAGACAAGCCTAAATTTAAGTTCCATGAATACTACACTGATAAAAAAGACATTATTGATGCGATTCCGTTCCACCCTTATTACACAGTAAAAGATATTGTGGGCGTGGTTGGTTTCTTAATCTTGTTCTGTTGGATTGTGTTCTTTATGCCTGCTATGGGTGGTTTCTTCTTAGAAGCGCCAAACTTTGAAGCAGCTAACCCACTTAAAACACCAGAGCATATTTTCCCTGTTTGGTACTTCACGCCATTCTATGCAATCTTACGTGCAATCCCTGACAAACTAATGGGTGTTGCTGCAATGGGTGCATCAATTGTCGTGCTAGCGTTATTACCTTGGATTGACCGTGGTTCGGTTCGTTCAGTTCGTTACCGTTGTGGTTTCCACAAATGGAACATTGCAGGTTTTGTTGTTACTTTCGTTCTTTTAGGTTGGGTTGGTGCTACACCACAAACTGATTTTAAAACGATTGTTTCGCAAGTCTGTACTGTGACTTACTTTATGTTCTTCGTACTGTTATTTGTTTACAGTAAGAATGAAAAAACTAAGCCATTGCCTGAGAGGTTAACGAAATGATGAAAAAGCTATTAATAGGTTTATTTGCTTTATCAGTAAACGTGTTACCTGCAATGGCGGCTGGCCCGTCAGTTCCTCTAATGGAAGCGGGTAACGATATATCTGATCAACCTTCTTTGCAACGTGGCGCAAAGTTGTTCATGAACTACTGTCTTGGTTGTCACCAAATGCAGTATCAACGTTATGAACGTACTTTCCGTGACATTGGTATTCCAACAGAGATTGGTCAAGAGCAACTTATTTTTGATGGTTCAAAAGTGGGTGGTCATATCCTTAACGCTATGGCAAAAGAAGATGCTGCAAAATGGTTTGGTGCGGCTCCGCCGGATCTAACCAACGTTGCGCGTGTGCGTGGCAGTGATTGGATTTACACCTATTTAAAATCGTTTTACAAAGATGAATCTCGTCCGTTTGGCGTAAATAATACGTTATTCCCATCGGTGGGTATGCCACATGTTCTTCAAGAGTTGCAAGGTGTTCCTACTGCAATTACTGAAGAAGTAACAGTAGACGGTAAAACAACCACTCATATTACTGGTACAAAAACAGATGGTACGGGCGAATTAAGTGTAGATGAATATGACCAAGCAGTTCGTGATTTAACGAATTTCCTAGAGTATGTAGGTGAACCTACGCGTCTCGAGTCGGAAGCGCTGGGTATTAAGGTACTTGGATTCTTAGTGATTCTATTTATCTTGGCATTTATGCTGAAGAAAGAATACTGGAGAGATGTTCATTAAGTTTGAACATATTTAAAGGTAATTTTGCAATAGGGGCTTAAGCCCCTATTGCTGTTTTAGTTATTTAATGGAGGTAGGCATGGCCGTAGCTGCCAATAAGCGCCCTGTAATGACCCTTTTTTCTGGTGCTAACTGTATGTATAGCCACCAAGTACGCATTGTACTTGCTGAAAAAGGTGTAAGTGTAGATATTCATATGGCTGAAAAGGATAACCTGCCAGAAGCACTTCACGAAATTAACCCTTACGGCACAGTGCCAACACTGATTGACCGTGAGCTTGGTTTATATCAGGCAAACATCATCATGGAATACCTTGATGAACGTTTTCCTCATCCTCCACTAATGCCTGTATATCCGGTCATGCGTGGTCGTAGTCGATTAATGATGCACCGTATTGATACTGATTGGTACAGCCTAGCTGAAAAAATCATTAACAACACCTCTGATGCGGCGCAAGCTCGTAAAGAGCTGACAGAAGCATTACTTGCAATAGCACCAATTTTTAGTGAAGCGCCTTACTTTATGAGTGAAGAGTTTAGCTTAGTTGATTGCTACTTAGCACCACTATTATGGCGTTTACCAGAGTTTGGTATTGAGCTTAATGGTGCAGGCTCTAAAGAACTTAAAGAGTATATGATTCGTTTATTTGAACGTGAATCATTCCAAGCTTCTTTAACTGAAGCAGAGCGTGAGATCCGTTTATAATGACTTCTAATCGTCCTTATTTACTACGCGCTTTTTTTGATTGGATTGTTGATAACGAATGCACGCCACACTTAGTGGTTAATGCTGACTTTCCTGCAGTGCAAGTGCCAACACAGTTTGTTCAAGATGGTCAAATTGTATTGAACATAAGCCCTTCGGCGGTTACGCAGTTTTCGTTAGATAATACTCAGCTTAGCTTTAACGCGCGCTTTGGCGGCCAGCCAATGCAAGTGTACGTGCCTTTAGGGGCTGTACTTGCAATATATGCACGTGAAAATGGTGAAGGCACAGTCTTTACTGCAGATGAGTTTTTAGAGGACGAAGACGATTTTGCTCCAGAGCTTGAAAGTGTCGATTCATCACCAGAGATAGTTGATGAAACGCCAGCTCCCAAGCCTGAAAAGAAAAAAGGCTCACATTTACGCGTTATAAAATAGCCCGTAAATGTTAGAAAAAAACCGCTTAATAAGCGGTTTTTTTATGTCTGTATGAAAATATTAGGTTAAAGGTTAAAGGTTAAAGGTTAATGGTTAGAAAGGCTCACGAGCGACGGGCTGCGAGAAGCGAGCAACGGGCCTAGAGACTCGAATTAATCAGTTGGGCTAATGGTTATTGTTTTCTCATTTACTCCTCATTCACTTCTCTTTGTGTATATGGTTTTTTAAGCGGGTTTATTGCCTACAGGTATAAAAAAACCTTGCGATGTTAACCGCAAGGTTTTTAAATTTCTCGAACCTCGAACCTCGAACCTCGAACCTCGAACCTCGAACCTCGAACCTCGAACCTGAGATTTTTACAAATACTCAAATACTTTAACTACCCGCTCTACGCCAGAGATGTTGCGAGCTATATTAACGGCTTGGTTTGCTTCAGCGTCAGATACTAGCCCCATTAAGTATACTTCGGCATTTTCAGTCACTACTTTTATATTATTACTGCTGATGTTTTCAGCCGCTAAAAGCTGCGCTTTTACTTTTGAGGTTAACCATGAGTCGTGAGTTTGCGTGGTGATTCCAATATTAGAGCCAATGCGAAGTTGGTTATGAATTTTGCGAATACCAGATAGGTTCTCAATGGTTTTAAACGCTTGGTTTTTCATTTCTTGGTTAGGCACTTGGCCTACCATTAAAACCACGCCATTTACGCTTATAACGCTGATATGAGCAAACTTATTAAGGCGTTCATCTTCGCTAATAGCAATACTGGCTTTTATTTCAATATTGTTGTCGTCTATTTGCGAGCCAATGGTTCGTCTATCGTTAGCGGCAGTAACAGCACTGGCTGTACCGGCGACCACAGCTGCGGCACAACCTTGCAATAACACAACAGTGCCTAAGATAATTAGGGAGCGTTTAAACATAATTTTCGTCCTGCGGGAAAAGGGTTAAATCCACCAACTCACTTAAACAGTGAAGGTTCACTAAATGCGATTCAATAATGCGACTCGGGCGTTTAGACGGCGTACGAATTTCTACATCGTTATGGCCAAGCAAGCCAACGAGTTCGCCGCCATCATCGCCTACCATTACTATGACCTTCATATCTTTGGTAAGTGCCGCTTCTACTGCAGAAATTATGTGTTTTTCATTACCATTAATGGCAAGTACCAATAATAAGTCACCTTGCTGAGCAAAGGCACGAACTTGGCGTGCAAATGTATCGTGGTCATCTATTTGATTGCCTTGGCCCAAGTTAATATTTTCTTGTGAGAGAGCGATTGCAGGTAAGCAGGGACGTTCTGTTTCGTAAAAATTAACCAGTACGCCTGCCATGTGTTGTGCCAGCATATGGCAGTTTGCAGTACCGCAACAGATCAATTTATTCCCATTGATCAGGCTTTGTGCAATGGTAAATGCCGCTGATTCTAACGCGCTTGGCAACACTTCGCCTGCAGCTATTTGAACTTGAATACTTTCTTTAAAAATTTCTTTAATTGTATCTTGCATGGGTTACCAACAATTTATCTCTAATTCTGTGTGAGCTCACACCGGCTTTATTAAAAGGTAATTATTTTAGGCGTTAGCTAATGTTTAACTGTATGCTCAACATGAAGCTGTTGTAATCGTCTTATTTTTATACATCAGACATTAAAATACGTTTTTCAGCCAGTTAATATGTAATGACGGTTCGCCTGTTATAGCTACGTAATCAATACGTAATGGCTGGTTTTTTAAGTTTTTAGCACCAAGGTAATGATAAATAGTGCGCTTTAACTTAGCTTGCTTTTGCGGGCTTAGCGCATAATTAGCGCCGCCTTTTATGTTATTTTTACGAAACTTAACTTCAACAAACACTAAGGTGTCACCGTCTTTCATAATGACATCAAGTTCGCCGTAGGGGCAGTAGTAATTACGCTCAATCGCTTTTAAACCTTGCGCTTCTAAATACTTTTGCGCTTGGCGCTCATAATACTGGCCTTTTTCACGACTATTTTGCCACAGCTGTTTAAACCACGACATGCTAACCCCTTAGTTAATTATGGTTATGCCATCGTTTGCTGATTGCATAAATAGCGGCACAGGGCGTTGCGTTTTTAATTCCACAGGTTTTATACGGCGATTGCTGTACTGCGCCCATTGCAGTGATCGTTCAATATCACCGGCACTATTAATGGACAATTTACCGCTTAAGCCTGAAAAGTATTTATCGGGTGTAATGCTCAGCTGTCTAATATCATTCAGCATGGCGACGGCATCGTAGGCCATGGCAAATAAACGCTGGCTAATATCAGCCTGTTCAGGCCATAAATCATTATATTGCTTACGTAGATTATGCTGCGTAATTTGTGAGTCTAACATCCAAGGAAGTTCGGTAAAGTAAAGCCCATCTAAATCGCCTTTGTCAGTGGTATCTATTTGCTTACTATGACTTTTAGAGCTGGCGTAAATAGGGATCCTGTCGGCAAAGGTGCTTACGTTAACATCTAGGTAAGGCTTAATTAATCGGGTCTCTATGGCGTCACCTAATATATAAATTGCATCAATATCGCCACGTGAACGGGTTTCACTTTCTACTTCTTTATTAAAAAGTGTTTTAACCGATTTAATACGCTCTTTTGATTTATCAACTTCTAGCAAGCTGGTAATGGTATTGGGCATATCTTTATTGTCGTTGTAAAAGCCAACTTGTGTGGTTGTTTCACTATAGCGTTGCCATTGCAGGTTAAAGTAGTCAATTAAGCGCTGACCATTGGTATTATTTGGCGCTAGCAACATAGGTTTTTGATAACCTTGCGCTAAAAAATGCTCTAGAGTTTGTTGTACTTCATGCTCAGGATTAAGCGCAAAAAAGTAGTGCTGCAAAGAGGTTCGTTCGCCATCAAAGGTATTTAAATGTAATGTGGGTATATCGAGTAATGTATTGGTATTAGCGAGCTTATCTATATTGGCTTTTAATAGCGGGCCAATAACAAAGTCTGGTTGTAATTGCGAAATCTGTGCGCTCAACGCTTCGGTTTCGGTATTTTCATCAATAAACAGCGTCTCGCTGATCTCTTTTTTATCAAGTGCAGCCAGTATGCCGGCTTTTAATGCATCCCCTAAGCGCTTGTTAGCACCTGACTGAGGTAATAGCACAACTAAGCGTTCAATATTTAGTGGTGCTAATTCATTGGCGTAAGTATCTTGTTTTGGTAAAACATTGCTACCAGGGTGCCCAAGGTAACGGCGGCGCCAATTATTAATCGCTTGGTCTAAATCAACAGAGCTGTTGGCATAAACCTGATGATACAAAGCTAAGTTAACCCAGCCTTGTTGAATAACCGAGCCACGGTTAAATCGCTCTAATGCATACGAAGAAAGCTGCTTTAAATTATGCCAAAGTGCGTCATTAAGTTTAGGGATAGAAATATTATTTTTTGCTACCGATTCAGAGGCAGCAAAAAAGTATGGAGCTGCACGTTTTGGTAAGTCTTGCGACGCAAAAATGCTGGCAGTTAAAAATTGGTGCCAAGCAAAATGTTCAGGTTGCTTAAGTTGCCCCTCTAGCGTGTTTAGTACCTCAAGTGCTTGCTGATTTTTATTTTGCTCTTTTTGCGCAAAGGCAATGTATAAACGATTTTGAATTTGATCAACACTGGCGGTAAGTGCAAGTTCAGTGCATATTTTTTCGAGTAGTGGCCAGTTTTCTTCTGTAATTGCGCTATCACGAGCACTATAAAGCAGCTGGATTTTATCAGCGCCATAGCGGTTTTGCGCTAATTGGTAAATAGATTGCGCATTCAGTGCTTCATTTTTCAGCGTATTGGCACTGTTACTTAAGTTATCGCTGGTTTTAGTTGGTTTTTCGGTTGTGCTACACGCCGATAACCCTGACAATATAATTAATAGACTAACTAGTTTAAGTCGCACAATGATTTCCCATACGTTAACGCGATTTGCTTATATTACTGACTGACGCAGGAGACCTCAATGTTAAATGAGGAGAATTCACAGAAAATTGGCACTCTTTACGTTGTTGCCACCCCAATCGGCAATTATGACGACTTAAGTCAGCGTGCAATCGCGACATTATCGCAGGTTGACTTAATCGCGGCTGAAGACACTCGCCATACTGGTAAGCTACTTAGCCACTTTGGTATTAAGGCTAAAACCTTTGCGTTACATGACCATAATGAAAAGCAAAAAGCGCAGCAAATTATCGACCAACTTAATCAAGGGTTAAATATTGCACTGGTCTCTGATGCAGGCACGCCGCTTATAAGCGATCCTGGTTATGCGGTGGTTAACTTATGTCGTGAGCAAGGCGCAAGTGTAACACCCGTACCTGGTGCATGTGCTGCTATTACAGCGGTATGTTGTTCTGGGTTACCTACTGATCGTTTTCAATTTATTGGCTTCACACCTGCCAAAAGTAAAGCGCGCCAAGACTTTTTTATAGATGCGGTTAACTCAAGTATTACCAGTATTATGTATGAAAGTACCCACCGTATTATGGCAAGCCTTGACGATTTAGAAGCAGCGCTAGGTAGTGAGCAGCAGGTGGTATTTGCCAAAGAGCTCACTAAAACCTTTGAAACCTTTTTTAATGGCACAGTGAGTGAGTTAAAGCAGTTTTTAACTGACGATCCAACTAAACAACGCGGCGAAATAGTACTCATGCTGCCAGGGAAAGCTAAGGTAGTTGACGATATTCCGCCAGAAGCCCGTAAGATGTTAGCGTTACTTGAAAACGAAATGCCAATGAAAAAAGCGTGTGGTGTAGTAGCCGATTACTTCGGCATGAAGAAAAACGCGTTGTATAAAACAATTATTGAAGAAAAACAGTAAATGTTTACTGCGTAGTGTTGTGCTCTCATGTATACTGCGCGCCGAGTTAGCCAAGATAATCGCTGCCTGTGACGAAAATGATCAGGGGGAGGAAAGTCCGGGCTCCACAGGGCAGAGTGCCAGTTAACGGCTGGGGGGCGTGAGCCCACGACAAGTGCAGCAGAGAGAAGACCGCCAATCTTCGGATTGGTAAGGGTGAAAGGGTGCGGTAAGAGCGCACCGGGCCGCTAGTAATAGTCGGTTGCAAGGTAAACTCCACTCGGAGCAAGACCAAATAGGGTTCCTTATGGCGTGGCCCACGTTGGAACCGGGTAGGTTGCTTGAGCCATAGAGCGATTTATGGCCTAGACGAATGATTATCACTTTCTTCGGAAAGGACAGAACCCGGCTTATAGGCTAACTCACTCATTCAATAAAAAAGCCCGCAGTTAACGCTGCGGGCTTTTTTGTGTTTGGAATAAGCTGTCAGGTTGCGGGCGGCGAGCTTCGGGTTGCGGGCTTAAAACCTAAACTCGACGCGAGACTAACTATCGCCTTCAGGCATAAAAAACCTTGTAATGTTAACCGCAAGGCTTTTAAATTTCTCGAACCTCGAACCTCGAACCTCGAACCTCGAACCTCGAACCTATCTATATAATATTTTTTCCCTGCTCAGGATCGCGTGATTCATCGGCTTGCTCGCGAATATCATCCGTATCACTGCTTACATCATCAATACTGTGTTCATGCTCTGTGGTTTTATGTTTTTGAGTATGTGGTTTCTCTTTAGTTTTTTCTGTTGTCTCTGTTTTAGCTTCGCTTGCTGTGGGGTAAATATCTTCACCTTGGCTATTGAGTAATACACGCTCTCTAGCATCGTCAGGCATACTTATATTATGTTGCGTAAAACTGTTAATTAACTCTCGCATTAGCTGTGAGGCTACTTTAACAATGCTGTATTGTTCGCCGTTGACCCAAAAGTAAACAGTAAAATTGATAGTGGCGGAGCCTAAGTTATCAACCAATACTTGGGGAGGTGGATCGCTAAGCACGGAGTTTTGATTTTTTATAACGCTAATAGCAAGACTTTGTGCGCCGCGAATGTCATTATCGTAGCCAATACCGATTGTGAAATGACCGCGCATCTTTGGATTAGCGGTTAAGTTTTTAATGGTATTTTTATACACAGTCGCATTGGGTATTTGAATATGATTGCCATCGTAGTCAACTAAAGTGGTCGCTCGTGCAGTTACTTTTTTAACTATACCTATTCTGCCATCTACTTCTATTACATCATCAATTTTAAATGGACGTTGTACACTCAAAAGTAAACTGGCAATAAAGTTCTCAGCAATATCCCGAAAGGCAAATCCTAAAATAAGGCCTATTAACCCAGTGCCACTCATAATAGCGACCGCGAATTCAGTCAAGCCAGCCAAACGTAAGAATAGGTAAAACCCAAGTAAAATAATTAAGGTACTAATACCACGCCTAGCAACTAGGTGTACTAATTTACTGTTGGTCATGTAAGTAACGGGCTTTATTAACAAGCGTGATAATGGGGTGGCGATTAAATAACTAATCACCAAAATAATAATACCTAAAAGCAAAGTGGGCAGTAATTGCACGAATGAGTGTAGTAATTGCACGCTTTGCTCTTTTAAAAAGTCCCATGAAACCGAGTTTGGTTGAACAGTGTCGATTGCAGGAATAGATGCGTTATTAGCGAGTGTTGCTATTAAAGCGCTGAGCATAGGAGCCATCCGTGTTGGGTTGAGTTAATTAGGGTCTGTGTAAAACAATAGCAGCAAGTTTAATACCAAGGGGTATTTGTTTGGCAAACATCTTGCAATTAATTGGGAAAAGGGAGTTAGCTATGAGTGACTTTAAGCGTGGCCAAAGAGCCAAGCAGCCTAACCATATCCCTCTACGTGGCTGGTGGGATATTGCAAAGCGAATTATAAAACAAATGAGCCGTGATAATTTATCCTTGGTGGCAGCAGGCGTGGCCTTTTATGCACTTCTTGCTATTTTTCCTGCCATTGCGGCGTTGGTGTCTGTGTATGCTTATTTTGCTTCACCGAACGATATTAGTGCGTATTTAAGTCAATTTATGGCTTTATTGCCGCAAAGTACCCAAGAGATTATTTTGTCTCAGGTTTCAAGCCTTGCGAAAAAGTCTCAAACCAGTTTAAGTCTTAGCGCGCTAGGCACTTTACTGCTCACTATTTGGAGTAGCTCTAAGGGCAGCCAAGCTTTGATCACCGCGTGTAATATTAGTTATCACGAATACGAAAAGCGTTCATTTTTTAAGGCGCAACTTGTACGTTTATTATTTTCAGTGGGCGCGATTGTGGTGGCGGTTATAGCATTGGTAATTATAGGTATATTACCGTTAGCACTTAACCTGTTAGGAATAAAAGAGAGTATTGATTTTTTAATCATGCTTATCTCATGGCCATTACTGGCACTAACCTTTAACTTTGCATTATTAATTTTATATCGTTACGCGCCTCACAGAAAAGCAGCTAAGTGGCGCTGGGTTACCGTAGGCTCATTCACTGCCACAGTATTATGGATTGTGGCATCTTTTGGCTTTTCATTTTATGTATCTCATTTTGCCAGTTACAACGAAACATATGGCTCTTTAGGTGGGGTGGTTATTATGCTTATGTGGCTGTTTATTAGCGCTTATATCATTATTTTGGGAGCCTCAATCAATGCTGCGTTAGAGCAGCAAACAGCGCAAGACAGCACTATTGGACCAGATAAAAAAAGAGGGCAGCGAGGCGCTTATGTTGCAGACCACCTTGATATTAAATAACTCTATTACTTTTATCAGAGCTTAATTACTTGGTTCGTTGTTATCAGCTGCATAAACGAGGTTTTGTGCAGCGGCTTTGAAAACAAATAGCCTTGACCGTAATCACAACCAGCCTCAAGTAATAAATCCATTTGTAATTTTGTTTCTATGCCTTCGGCAATTACTTTTAAACCAAGCTGATGAGCCATCATAATAATTGCTTCACATAAGGCCAGCTCTTGGCTGTTTTTTTGAATATTATCAACAAAGCGTTTATCGATTTTTAGGTAGTCGGTATCCATTTCTTGTAAGTAAGCAAGCGATGAGTAACCAGTACCAAAATCATCGAGTGCTAATTGCATCCCTGATTTAACCAAGGCTTTTAGGCGGCTTTGGGTCAGCTCTTCAGGGTTAACCATCAAGCCTTCAGTAATTTCTGCCACAATACTCGATGCAGGTAAATTTGCTGTCTCAAGCATGCCATACCAATCGTCTATACCACTGTCTGTGGTTGCGAGCTGCACCGGCGATACGTTAATACTAATTTGAAATTCATCTTGAATGTGTTTTTTAATATCATTAAGTGTTTGCAGTGCTTCAGTAAATACAAATTGACCGAGCGCATTTATTTGTCTGGTTTCTTCAGCTAAGGGAATAAAGTCAGCGGGGCTGATCAGCCCTTTTTCTGGGTGTTGCCATCGAATAAGCCCTTCAGCTTTATGAACGTGCAAATCATCAAGGGATACAATAGGCTGATAATATAACTCAAATTGCTCTAGCTCTATGGCTGAGCGAAGCTCTTTGAGCAACTGCATTCTTGCATTTGCATCTTCACGCATATCATGTGAGAAAAATTCAAAGTCATTTCGGCCGCTATTTTTTGCCTTATACATAGCTTGGTCAGCAGCTTTAAGCAGTTGCTCTGGGTTTTGGCCATCATCTGGCGCGCAGGCAATACCAATACTGGCACTGATATACACTTTTTCATCTTCAATAAAAATAGTCGAAGCAAGGCTAAGTAGCAGTGATTTTGCTATTTGTTTGATATTATCGCTACCGCGTAAGTCACTAAATACAATAACAAATTCATCGCCACCAATACGTGCTACAAAGTCAGCCTCTTTGGCTGTTTGCACAATTCGCTCAGATACTAATTTAAGTAATCTATCGCCATAATGATGGCCTAACGTATCATTAATATCTTTAAAGTGATCAATATCTAACAGCATAATGACCAGTTTTTGGTCGTGGTTGTTTACGCTCGTAAAGCGTTTATTTAACCGCTCTTTTAGTTCTAGTCGATTAGGTAAGTCGGTTAAATGATCAAAATGAGCTTGTCGCCAAATTAGCTCGTCAGCTTGTTTTTTCTCGGTTAGATCAGTAAAAATAGCAATACGGCTAGTTGGGGCTTTATTTTTATCGTAAATAGTATCTATGGTTAACCATTCAACATACAGCTCGCCATTTTTACGACGATTGGTTATTTCACCTTGCCAGCGGCCAGTTTTATTTATTGACTGCCACATGTAATCATAAAACTCTTTATCGTGTTTACCCGATGATAAAATACCCACCGTTTTATTGAGTACTTCTTTTCGAGAATACAAAGTTGTTTCACAAAATGCAGGGTTCACATCATAAATAACGCCATTTTCATCTGTGATTGCCATACCTTCACTGCTGTTGTTGTAAACTAATGACGCTAAATGCAAAGACTCTTGATTCTGCTTTCGTTGCGTGATGTTACTAATAACAATTATAAACTCATCCACTTTTTTCATTGGGCTGATTTTAGCTTCAAAGAACTGCTCGTTTTGTTTATGTTCAAGCTCAACAGTGACAGGAGCGCTCAGGGTTGTTAAGTACTCTTCTACTTGTTTTAAATTAGCACTAGAGAATAAGCATGATAACTTTTTAGGCGGTGTTGAATGGCTATAATTTAACGATTTAATACGTCCACCGGTATCAAGTATATTGCCATTGGCATCTACACGTAAAAAAGCATCGGGTAGCGCATTAAGCAAGCTATTAAGCTCGTCATGTTTATGTTTAAGGCATGCTTCAGCTGTTAAGCGAGTTTCGGCCATATATTTAAAACGATGATAGAGTCTATTTAGCTCAGGACTATTGGGCTGCTCGTCGTCATGAGGCATATTACCGGCTGCTAAGCGGTTAACGGCCTGCGTTAAACTTTTAATCGGGTTTAAGATGCTTTTATTAACTAATCGTCTAGCCAATACGGCTAAAAGCAAAATGGTAATTAAAAATCCCAAAACCATTTTTACAAAGTTAATATCTATTTGCTCAAGTGTTTCATCTATTGGTTGAGTAATATAAATAGAGAGCTTATTGTTATTGCCATCACGATAGAGTGTTGTTTGATGGAAAACTCTTCGGATACCATCTTTTCCTTTAAAAATAACACCAGCTTGCAAGTTATGCGCTAAATCGAACTTTTCCAATTTGTTGCCTAGTCTATCGGCTGAAAAAGGGTAGTTAGCTAAAATACTACCGTTAGAGTCAGTAATGACAGCTCTGATTTCTGTCGATAAATTTAAAGTATTAAGTGCCGAGCTCCACCAGTCTAAAGCGATTACGGTCACAATAACGCCTTCAATATCATTATTTTCATTTAAGATAGGGTAAGCAAAGTTAATACTTTGCGCTTTGAGGCTGCGATCGTGCTGGAAATGGCCAATACTGAACTCTTTACTGGCGATCGCGTTTTTAAAATAGGGACGGTCACTAATGTTAATATTAGTGTCGCTACTTTTTGAGGTACAAATTAGGTCACCATTTTTATTTACTATACCAATATTCGCGATATTACCATTGAGTGCCTTAACATCTAAAAAATACGCAGGACAAGTAGAGGGTAAAGATTGAATGTTTTTCTGTTTTTTTGCTAAAAACTCAGTAACTTTTTTGACATCATCAATCATGCTTTGTTGTTTGATAATTAGTTGCTCAGTGATGGTGCGCACTTTTGTCTCGTGCTCTTTAATGGCTGCGTCACGACTAAACCACAAGGTTACTAAAATAATAGCAGCAACAGGTATGCAAATTAGCATAAGAAGGCGGTAGAGTTGATGTTTTAATGATGAAGTAAAAATAGTCGTATCCAAATTAGTGCAAAGTAGAGTGACGCTTGATAATCCTACTATAAATAACCATTGAAGTACTAAGGTTATATCTAAGATTTTGCAATAAAATAGTGTTGCATATGATTGAAATATATTAATTTACGTATGAAATAATAATTTAATCCCTTATATATTTACATAACATATTAGGCAAAAAATGAAAATAACCAAAGTTTTAACTGCTTATGCTACCCAAGATGGGGATGGCGTCAATATCCGTCGTATTCCAGGATTTGATGGTAAATATTTAGACCCATTTTTAATGATTGATGAGCTTAAATCTGATGATGAGAGTGACTATATTGGTGGTTTTCCTCCTCACCCTCATCGAGGTATCGAAACTTTTACCTATATTTTAAAAGGAGGATTTGAGCATAAAGATCAAATGGGTAACACAGAAGCGATTCGCGCCGGTGACGTGCAATGGATGAGCACCGGTAGTGGTGTTATGCACAGTGAAATGCCACTTGCTGATGCTGAAAAAGGCTTACATGGCTTTCAAATTTGGCTCAATATGCCAAGCGCTGACAAAATGCGTGAGCCGCAATACCAGGATACCACAGAGCATCCAGCACCGAGGTTTACTAATCAACAAGGTATTAGTCTTAAAGCGCTAGCAGGGACATGGCAATTTGATTCACAGCAATTGGTTTCAAGCTTACAAAACTTAGCCGCTAATGGTGCTATAGCCGATGTGGCTTTGCCTGCAGGTAAGGAGCTTTATCTACCAGCACTAAAACAGCAAAAAGTGATGATTTACATACACACTGGATCATTAGAATCAGCGCAAAGTGAAACCTTTGATGCAGGAAAATTACTTATTGTTGAGCCATCGAGTGATATTTGCATACGTGCCGAAAAAGCAGCAGGTGTTCTGATTTTAGCAGCTGATCCGCTTAATCAGCCAATTGCACATATGGGGCCGTTTGTAATGACCACTGAAGCTGAAATTCGCCAAGCGGTTAGCGATTATCAAAACGGTTATTTTGGCTCACTGTCGTGACGATTTAATGTAGGAGTGAATTTTAAGCGAGTAGTTTTAATAACCAACTGTATTTTTTTACCATGTTGGTGTCTCCCTTTGCCGACTCCACAACCGCGCCTGCGGTAAAAGCACTAACGAGCCCCACTTTTGTTGCGGCAAAACGTTTGGCTCGATATTTTATTGCCGTAAGGTGCTGACGCTTTAGCTCAGATCGCATCACGACTTCTTTGTGTAGCTGTTGCACTCGAGCATTCGGTGAGTTGATCAAGTAATTGATTAACATAATAGTATATGCCTTATAATTTAAGCAGCTGCTTTAGACTATTTAGCGTCTTAGTAAAGCCAATTTTTTTGCTTAGATAAACTGCGTTTCGCCACAGCCAAATTAAGCATAAAATTTGTAGGCTGATCACTACAGTAATGCTCAGCCAAATCGAGCTAAATAAGTCAAAAGTCGCAAAGCCTACAATACCTAAAAACCCGACCCACAGTAACACCAAGCCACTGGCAAAACATCCAAGTAGGATAGTGATCAGTGCTAAGGATCTTAACGACAATTTCCATTCAGCTATAGCAAGCTGATGCGTCAACTTTCCTTGTTGATGATAATCATCCTTGAGCTGTGCTGCATAATCAGCAAGCTTTGCAATATGATCTTGCCAGTCATCGGCATGTTTAGCCGATGACTGCGAATCTGTCGATTGTGATTCACTTGATGTTGAATGTAGGTTTTGCATTAGTATTACTTACGACGAAATAGTGCAGTAACTAACATACCAGCAGCAAATGCAAGACCAGCCGTTGCTAATGGGTTTTCTGATGCGAGTTGACGAGTCTTAGAAGTACATTCTTCTAACTTCTCGCGAGCTGCTAATTGTTTCTCATTAAGTGTTTCTGCTGAGCTGCTTGCTCCTTTACGAACGCCATTTTCAGCTACCGCCGCTTTACTCGATAATGCATCTACTGCGTCATGCGCAGCTGATGTTGCCTTATCTGTTAACGGGGCCTCAATCTCTTGTTTTGCATCAATAGCAGTTTTGCTCTTAGTTGCCGTAGCCATAATCAATCCTTAATAGTTTTTTAAAAGTAATTATTAAGGTGCAATGATTAAACCAGTTTTTAACTCATTGTTTTTTATGGATTGTATTTTATTTACTAATTTTTAGTAGGTTTATAGCTGTAACTATTGCGACAACAGTTTGTAATTTTTACAAACTAAGGCGTTTTGATCATTCGAGGTTGATTTTTCCTTTGCTTACTCGGTTATACATTTCAGGTCACGATTTAGTTGCACCTAGTTCGAATAAACAAAGCCCTACACACCCTAAATAAATTGTAATTATTCACTGTTTATTCATTAAGCAAATAATGCCGGCAAGCTAATAAAAAAAACGATAAAAAATTTTTTACTGGCTGATCAGATTTTTTACTAAACAATTCAACCGCTTTAATCTGAGCCTTATTTTTTCAGGCTTCGCGGGGCGCTAAAGCTGGGTGACTTACTTGACAAAAAGGCTTGTCAAGCCCTAAACTGGAGCACTGTGGTAAAAAGTGGTGTTTAGTGGATCAAACTGGATCGGGTTAATCAAAAAGTTGATTAAAATAATTTTACAATAGGCTTTTTATGTTTCGTGGCGCAAGTTCACTGAGTTTGGATGATAAAGGACGTTTTGCGGTACCAACAAAGTACCGAGACACGCTATTGTCTGAAGATCAGGGAACGGTTATTTGCACTGTTGCACTCAATGAGCCTTGCCTTTGGTTATACCCCCTTGCTGAATGGTTAGAAATAGAAAGCCGTTTAGCAAAAATATCTAATATGAATCCCAGAGCGCGACGGATGCAACGTATGTTGTTAGGTAATGCGACAGAGTATCAGCTTGATAAAAACGGTCGAATTTTGCTGGCGCCTTCTTTGCGCTCACATGCAGAACTTGGCAAAAAAATTATGCTGGTGGGCTTAATGAATAAATTTGAGATTTGGGATGAGGCGCGTTGGCACGAACAAATGCGCCAAGACACTGAGCTTGAAAGGCTTGGTGAATTTGAACCGAATGACGATTTAGATAACTTTACCCTCTAGCAGCAAAACAAAAAGGCAAAAAATAGCTAATGACAGCGCAATTTGAACACGTATCCGTATTAATGGAAGAAACCATAGATGCACTTGCAATTAAGCCAGACGGCATTTATATGGATGGCACCTTTGGACGTGGCGGACATTCAGGGCAAATATTAGCGCGCTTGGGCGACGCTGGTCGCTTGCAGGCTATTGATCAAGATCCACAAGCTATAAAGTCAGCAGAAAAGTTTGCCGATGATTCACGTTTTTCGATTGCTCACTCACGGTTCTCAAAGTTATACGAAGTTGCTGAGCAAAACGATCTAATTGGTAAAGTTGATGGCATTTTACTTGATATTGGTGTGTCGTCACCGCAGTTAGATGATGCCGCTCGTGGCTTTAGTTTTATGAAAGACGGCCCGCTTGATATGCGAATGGATCCAAGCACAGGCCGTAGCGCTGCGCAGTGGTTAGCTGAAGCGGAACTAGATGACATTACCCATGTGATCAAAAAGCTAGGTGAAGAAAAGTTTGGTAAGCGCATTGCGCACAAGATATTGGAAGTGCGTGAACATACGCCAATTACTACCACTAAACAGCTCGCAGATTTAGTTGATGAAGCAGTACCCGTTAAAGATAAGTTTAAACATCCTGCAACGCGCACGTTTCAGGCAATTCGTATTTATATCAATAGCGAGTTAGAGGAAATTCAAACCGCACTACAAGCGGCGATTAAAGTTCTTAAGCCGGGTGGTCGCTTAGTTGTTATTTCTTTTCACTCTTTAGAAGATCGCATTGTAAAACAATTTATTAAAAAACAGAGTAAGGGAGAAGCGATACCCAGAGGTCTGCCTTTAACCGACGCACAAATAAATAAAAACCTGACGTTAAAAGCAGTGGGTAAAGCTATTAAACCAAGTGCTGATGAAGTGGCTCGCAATCCACGCTCTCGTAGCTCAGTACTAAGGATTGCACAGAGGTTGGGATGAGTAAAAAAGCGAGTTATCGCCAACCCAATCTATTTATTGAAATAATTAAAGGCCTAGGTGCGAACAAGATCACCTTGGCCTTGTTGGTTGTGATATTCGCGTCAAGTTTGAGCGTGGTGCAGGTAACTCATTTATCTCGTGCGCAATTAATTGAGCAAGATTCGTTACTGCAAGAGCGTGATGAATTGGATTTAGAGTGGCGTTATTTTTTAGTGGAAGAAGAATTTTATTCGCAACATGCACGCATTGAAGAAGTGGCAACGTCACAATTAGAAATGAAGCGGCCAACCAGCCAAGATGAGCAGGTAATTATATTACAATGAGAACGCGAGGCAAAAAACCAGTCAACAACCTAATCGCATGGCGCTTTATTTTAGTGTGCGCGGTGATTTTTTTAGTGTTTGTGACTTTGGTATCGCGCGCCGCATATTTGCAAGTAATTGAACCCGATAAGGCTCGCTCCGAAAGTGACAAGCGTACAGTACGTGTTGAAAAATTGCATGTGCAACGCGGTATGATCTTCGATCGTAACGGTAAAGAGTTAGCTGTTAGTGTGCCTGTAGTCAGTGTGTATGCAGATCCTAAAGCTTTGCATAAATCACTGGTGAGCAAAGTGCTCAGACAAGCCCGTAAAAATGGTGAAGATCAGCAAACTCTGCGTGAAAATGTCGCTGAGCTAAACAAGCGTACCGCCCTGTATTATAAAAACGATTTGCGCTGGCGTGAACTAGCCGATGTACTGCGCATTGAACCGAGCAAAATTAATACCCGACTACTTGATGATCCTACTCGTCGCTTTGTTTACTTAAAACGCCAAGTTACTCCGGCTGTTGCTAATTATATTGGCGATTTACGCCTACCAGGTATTCATTTATTAGATGAATCAAAACGCTATTACCCTGCCGGTGAGGTCAGTGCGCATATCATTGGTTTTACTAATATCGATGGCAAAGGCATTGAAGGCATAGAAAAGCTTTACGAAAATGCACTCACAGGTGAAGAAGGCCGACGTACGATTCGAAAAGATGCTCAAGGTCGTGAAGTTGAAGTGCTTGATGAGCGCGAGCGAGTGGAGCCTGAGAGTATTCAACTGAGTATTGATCAGCGTATTCAGGCGATTGCCTACAAAGCGGTTAAATCAGCGGTATTAACTTACAAGGCCACTTCAGGTTCAGCCATGGTGGTTGATGTTAAAACTGGTGAAGTTTTGGCTATGGTAAATAGTCCTTCATTTAATCCTAACAATTTAAGCGGTGCGGCTCCTCATAAGCGTCGTAACCGTGCAATTACCGATTTGTTTGAACCCGGCTCAACCGTTAAGCCTCTAGCCATTTTAGCTGGATTAGACTACGGCACAATCCAACCGGATGACAAAGTTGATACCTACCCAGGCTGGATGCGTTTAGGGGGCAGCTTAGTACAAGATACCCGTAATCATGGTGAAATGACGCTGCGCGAAATTTTAAAGTACTCCAGTAATATGGGCGTAACGAAAATAAGCCAAACCGTGCCCAAAGACTACTTTGTAGGTCTTTACCAAAAGGTGGGTTTTGGTAGTGATAGTGGTACCGGCATGGTCGGGGAAAGCAGTGGTTTATTTTACCCAAACCGTCGTTGGTCAGATCACGAAATTGCCGCACTTTCGTTTGGTTACAATATTGCCGTGAGTACCGCGCAAATGGCTCGTTTTTACGCCATGTTAGGCGCAGGTGGGGTTAACCGCCCACTCACTGTACTAAAGCAAGACTCTATACCTGAAGGTGAACGTGTTTTTCAACAACAAGATGTTGAAGCTGTAGTTCATATGATGGAAAGCGTATTTGAAGAAGGTGGTACCGCACGCCGTATTAAAGTTGATGGTTACCGCGCTGCTGGTAAAACGGGTACTTCTAAAAAGGCCGCTGCAGGTGGTTATGGTGACGAATATGTAGGTTATTTTGCGGGCATTGCCCCAGCAAGTAATCCGCGATTAGCCGTTGTGGTATTAATCAACGAGCCCGGTGGAGATGTTTATTACGGTGGCGCAACGGCAGGTCCGGCGTTTGCAGAAATAATCTCTAATTCATTAAGAATTTTAAACGTTGCCCCAGATAAAGACTCGGTGGCATACGTGAAGGGCAAAGATGATGGTGCGTGATTTACACACAATTTTAAAATATTTAGAAATAGATGCAGCACGTTTAATGGTAAACGAGTTGCGTTTAGACAGCCGCGATGTAAAACCTGGTGATGTGTTTGTGGCAATAAAAGGTCATCAGCTTGATGGCGGACAGTTTATTGATAAAGCAATTGAGAATGGTGCCAGTGCAATTATTGCAGACAGACTGTGTGAGTTTGAAAGTGATTTTGAGCCGCTTTATTTAGTCTCAGAATTAAATAAAAAATTGCCTGTTTTAGCGAGTAAATTTTACCAGCAACCGAGCCTAGAGTTAGACTTAATTGGTGTAACAGGTACTAATGGTAAGTCGACTACTACAGCAATGATTGCTCATTTAGCACAGTTTTGTCGTACCCAAGCCGCAATTATAGGCACGCTCGGTTATGGCCATCCAGATAATTTAACACCGCTACAAAACACCACACCATCAACGGTTGATTTACAGCATATTTTAAGTGACTTAAAAGAGCAGCAACATCGCTTAGTAGCGATGGAAGTATCATCGCATGGTCTAGTGCAGCACCGTGTTGATCAGTGCCATTTCAAAGCGGCGGTATTTACTAACCTATCTCGTGATCATCTAGATTATCATGGTGACATGGATAGTTACGGTGATGCCAAATTGATGCTGTTTCGTGATTTTGATGCTGCCAATGTCATTCTTAACCAAGATGACGGACAAGCAGAGCAGTGGATTGAAAAATATAGCTTTAGTAAACTAATTTGTTATGGCCGTAAAAACTTAGCCCCTAAAAACGCTCAGTTTGTGTATTTTTCTGATGTTAGCTATTCAGCAACCGGTATTTCGGCGCAATTAACTACAAGTTGGGGTGATATTGCCATAAAATCACCGTTATATGGTGAATTTAATCTATACAATTTAACCGCTGCTTTAGCCACATTATTAGCGCTAGGTTACCCATTAACGCAATTAGTGGCAGGGTGTGAGTATTTGCAACCTGTAGCAGGCAGAATGCAAGCATTTACAGCGCCAAATATGCCTACTTGCGTGGTTGATTATGCACATACGCCTGATGCACTCGCACTAGCGTTACAAGCGCTGCAACAACATGTTCCAGGTGGAGTGAGTTGTGTATTTGGTTGCGGCGGCGACAGAGATAAAGGTAAACGTGTACTAATGGCACAAGCCGCTGAGCAGTTTGCAGACAAAGTGATCATTACCAGTGATAACCCGCGCTCAGAAGATCCCAATGAAATTATTAATGATGTAGCTGCAGGATTAACACACCCACAAAACGCCCATTTAGAGGCCGACCGTGGTGCTGCAATACAATTTGCTATAGATAACGCAAAAGCCGGTGAGGTTATTTTAATTGCCGGTAAAGGGCATGAAGACTATCAAATTATAGGTAACAAACGCATTGATTTTTGCGACCGCCAATTTGTACAACAACAATTAAAACAAGCAGTAAGAGGGTCTCAAGCATGATCCCAATGGATTTTGATTGGCTAGCTAATGTGCTAGCAACTGATTATCAAGGTGATAATCGTCAAGTAATAAATATAAACACCGATACCCGTACTTTATGTGATGGTGAAGTGTTTTTGGCACTTAAAGGCCCTAACTTTGATGGTCATAAGTTTATTGAGCAAGCAAAACAAAAAGGTGCTATTGGAGTCATTGTCGATCACGTTGTTGATACCGACATTGCTCAATTTGTAGTTGCCGATACCCGTATTGCATTAGGCACAATTGGAACAGCGGTTATGGCGCAAGTTGCACCTAAAACTATCGCTATTACTGGCAGTGTAGGTAAAACCACAGTGAAAGAAATGTGTGCTGCTATTTTATCAAGTAAAGGTGATGTTTTAGCGACTAAAGGCAACTTTAATAATGATATTGGCGTGCCTCTTACCTTATTGAGATTAGAGCCACAGCATCGTTATGCGGTTATTGAACTCGGTGCAAACCATATTGGTGAAATTGCCTACACTACCGCCATGACCAAACCGGATGTTGCCGTGGTGTGTAATGTTGCCGCGGCACATTTAGAAGGTTTTGGTAGCTTACAAGGGGTAGCACAAGCCAAAGGCGAAATTTACGATGGTTTAAAAGACGATGGCATTGCCATTGTTAATTGCGATAGCGAGTTTAGTCAGTATTGGCTTGATAAATTAGCAGCGCGAAAGGTTAAATGTTTTTCTAGCAGTGAAAAACTGGATATTTGGGCTGAGGACATCAGCCTAGATGCACAAGCTCGAGCAAGCTTTACATTATGTACCAAACAACACAGAGTACCGGTAACGTTAGCATTGCCAGGCAAGCATAATATTAGCAACGCGCTTATTGCTGCGGCATTAACCAGTGAGTTTGAAGTGTCGCTTGAAGAAATTGCCAGCGCCCTAGCGACCATGGGTGAAGTTAAAGGACGGGTTAACCTGATTGAAGCTAGTGAGTCACTCACCATTATAGATGATACTTATAATGCCAACGTTAAATCGGTAAAAGCAGCTATTGATTTACTTAGCGATATTCAAGGTCATCGTATTTTGGCTCTCGGTGATATGGGAGAACTTGGTGAAGATGCTCGTAAGTATCATCAAGAAGTGGGCGAATATGCATTAGCGCAAGGCATTGATGAGCTATTTACACTCGGTGTATTAAGTAAGTCAGCAAGTGATGTATTTGAGCTGCCTAATCGTCACTTTTCAAATCGTGAGCAAATGCTGCAGCAAATTCAAAACAGTATTAGCAAAGTAGATAAAAAAATTACCCTTGTCGTGAAAGGATCACGCAGTTCTCGCATGGAGCTTTTAGTAACCGATTTAGTTAATGGCCAGCAACAAGCCATCAATGGAGTATCATAATGTTAGTTTGGCTGGCTGAGTATTTAACTCAATATTATAGTGGCTTTAATGTTTTTTCGTATTTAACTCTTCGTGCCATTTTAGGTATTTTGACCGCGTTAATTATGTCGCTTTATTTGGGGCCGAAGTTAATTCGTGGTTTACAGCGCATGCAAATTGGACAAACAGTGCGTGATGATGGTCCGCAATCACATTTGTCTAAATCGGGTACACCGACCATGGGTGGCTTACTTATTTTAGCGGCAATATTCACCAGCACTTTATTGTGGGCTGATTTGTCTAATAAATACGTATGGGCCACATTGTTTGTGATTGGTTCATTGGGGATTGTTGGCTTTATTGACGATTACCGCAAAGTGATCCGCAAAGATCCTAAAGGACTGATTGCTAAGTGGAAGTATTTTTGGCAATCAGTAATTGCATTGGTTGTAGCAACTGCACTTTATATGACCAGTACCCAAGCGACAGAAACATCTCTTGTTGTGCCATTTTTTAAAGATGTACTGCCACAGCTAGGGCTGTTTTATATCGTGATCACGTATTTTGCATTAGTGGGCACCTCAAACGCGGTAAACTTAACCGACGGACTAGATGGCTTAGCTATTGTGCCAACAATTTTAGTGGCTGCAGCGCTGGCTATTATTGCTTATTTAACCGGTAATATTAACTTTTCAGCTTATTTACATATTCCGCATTTGCCACTTGCCAGTGAATTGGTAGTGGTGTGTACCGCTATTGTGGGTGCAGGGTTAGGCTTTTTATGGTTTAACACCTACCCAGCACAAGTGTTTATGGGCGATGTAGGCTCGTTAGCTCTAGGTGGTGCATTAGGTATTATTGCTGTGCTGGTTCGCCAAGAGTTATTACTTATTATTATGGGGGGCGTGTTTGTAATGGAAGCGCTGTCGGTAATTTTACAAGTTGGCTCTTATAAATTACGCGGCCAACGTATTTTTAAAATGGCGCCGATTCACCATCACTACGAACTTAAAGGATGGCCAGAGCCACGCGTTATTGTGCGCTTTTGGATAATTTCTATTGTGCTGGTGCTCGCTGGCCTTGCGACATTAAAGATCCGATAAATGCAGTATTTAAACGAGATAAAAAATAAACAAATAACAGTGCTCGGGCTCGGTGTAACCGGTCTGGGCATTGTGCGCTTTTTATTATCTCAAGGAATACAGCCCAATGTAGTCGATAGCCGAGAAAATCCTCCCGGTGTTGATTGGCTCAAGCAACATGCCGCTAATCTAAATACTCACTTTGGTGATTTAAATAACGCGGCGCTCAGTGCTTGCGATATGATCATTATTAGCCCTGGACTAAGTTTAAAAACCCCTGCGGTTGCACAGGCAATGAATGCCGGCGTAGAAGTGATTGGTGATGTTGAGTTATTTGCCCGCATTAACACTAAACCAGTTGTTGCGGTAACAGGTTCAAACGGTAAATCAACGGTAGTAACCCTTGCTTACGAAGTATTAAAAACCGCAGGTTATAAAGTAGCACTGGGCGGCAATATTGGCACAGCTGTACTGGATTTACTTGACGGTGATTTTGATGTGTTTGTATTGGAGCTGTCGAGTTTTCAGCTTGATACCACTGACAGCTTAAAAGCCAGCAGTGCAACTGTGCTTAATATTTCAGAAGATCATCTCGATCGCTATGATAGCTATCAAGCTTATATAGATTCAAAGTTAAGTATTTATAACGGCGCTGAACTTTTAGTGATTAATGCTGACGATAGACAAACCCACCCAGTGAGTCGCACGTTAGCACCACAAGTTAGTTTTGGAGAAACACAAGGTGATTACCACTTAGCACAGCATAATAACGAAGCGCACTTTATGGTAAAGGGCGAAGCTTATTTGCCAGTAAGTACCTTAGCCGTTGTGGGTAAGCATAATTATTTAAATACACTGGCAGTAATGGCGTTACTCAGCCCGTTTGAAATAACTAAAGCGCATTATAAAGCTGCGTTAGCTCAATTTAATGGCTTGGCACATCGTTGCCAGTTTGTGGGTGAGTTTAATAGCGTTAAGTATTTTAATGATTCTAAAGCCACCAATGTAGGCGCAACAATTACCGCTATTGATAGTTTAGCGGGTGAACAACAAAACTTAGTGGTTATTGCTGGTGGTGATGCAAAAGGCGCCGATTTAGAGGCACTTAAACCTTATGTTGAGCAACACGTTAAAGCCCTCATTTGCTTTGGTAAAGATGCAAAAGAGTTAGTGGCACTAACTGCTAAAGGTCATTTAACCACTAACATGTCTGAAGCTGTGGCGCTTGCTAAACAATTAAGTACGTCAGGCGATACGGTTTTATTAGCCCCAGCCTGCGCCAGTATAGATATGTACAACAACTATATGCAGCGCGGCGATGATTTTGTGCATTGTGTATTGCAGGAGCTGCCATGATAGCTTTTGCGGATATTAAAGAGGCATTTACTCCTAAACCTTCGGCGCAGCTTTATGATGTGCCGCTCCTTTATTGCATGTTAATGCTAATAGGGGTGGGCTTTGTGATGGTAACTAGTGCTTCAATGCCGACGGCCGATAGGCTGTTTGGCAATATTTATCATTTTACTATCCGCCACGGTATTTTTTTAGGGCTCTCGTTTTGTTTATTTTGCATTAGTACTCAAGTGCCTATGTCGTGGTGGAAAAAAGCTAACCCCTACTTATTACTAATCGGCTTAGTGTTGTTATTGGTAGTGCTAATTGTGGGGCGAGAAGTGAATGGTTCGACCCGCTGGATACCTATAGGGCCATTTAATATTCAGGCTTCCGAGCTCGCTAAGTTATTCTTTTTTAGTTATATCGCTGGCTATTTAGTGCGTAAGCGCAGTGAAGTACAAGAAAACATAAAAGGCTTTGCTAAACCCATAGCGGTATTTGCCGTTTATGCGGCACTTATTTTAATGCAGCCCGATTTAGGAACCGTGGTGGTGATGTTTGTTACTACGGTTGGTTTATTGTTTTTAGCTGGTGCTAAGCTTTGGCAATTTTTTGCACTTATTTTAACCGGTATCGCGCTGGTGGTTGGGTTGATTGTGTTTGAGCCCTATCGTATGGCGCGTGTGGTGGGTTTTTTAGAGCCTTGGGACGATCCTTTTGGTAAAGGTTATCAATTAGTGCAATCACTGATGGCTTATAGTCAAGGTGATTGGTTTGGCCAAGGCTTAGGTAATAGCGTACAAAAATTACAATATTTACCGGAAGCACACACCGATTTTATTTTTGCCGTGATTGCTGAAGAACTTGGTTTTATGGGCGTGTTGAGTATTTTAATGGTATTAGGAACATTAGTATTTAGAGCGCTACTAATTGGCCAAAATGCGCTTAAAAACGGTAAAGAATATGAAGGCTATTTAGCTTTAGCTATCGGTATTTGGTTTGCATTTCAAACTATGGTTAATGTAGGCGCCAGTGCCGGTATATTACCAACCAAAGGACTAACCCTACCGTTTATTTCCTATGGTGGCTCAAGTTTATTAATGATGACCATAGCCACTGGTATTTTATTACGGGTAGATTTTGAAACGAAGATGGCAACTAAACAGGCCACGTCGGGGGGAGCTAAACGATGAGTAAAAAAATAGTCGTTGTAGCAGGGGGCACAGGTGGACATATTTTCCCGGGGATTGCGGTTGCTGATTATCTCAAACAGCAAGGTTGGCAAGTTAGCTGGATAGGCACTCCTGATAGAATGGAAGCCAGTGTCGTGCCCAAGCACAACATAGAAATTGATTTTATTGATGTAAAAGGCGTGCGAGGTAATGGTTTAAAACGCCTCATTAAAGCGCCATTCATGGTTATTAATGCAATATTGCAGGCGCGTAAAGTATTAAAACAACAACGCCCTGACGTGGTTTTAGCTATGGGCGGCTACGTGACAGGCCCTACGGGTATTGCGGCAAAAAGTCTCGGTATCCCTTTGGTAATTCATGAGCAAAACGCCGTAGCTGGTATGAGCAATAAATGGCTAGCGAAATTTGCGAATCGCGTATTAGCTGCATTTCCAAGTGCTTTTGCCAGTGGTAAAGCTGAGCTGGTGGGTAACCCTGTGCGTCAGAGTGTAGTTGATATACCTAAGCGGGAAATATCAAGTCCAATTAATATGCTTGTAGTGGGTGGCTCACTAGGTGCGCAAGTACTTAACCAAACACTGCCTGAAGCATTTAAGCGCTTAAATGATACCTGTGCCATTAATGTTTGGCACCAAACTGGTAAAGGCCATTTTGCTAGTGTGAGCGAAAGTTACCAGCAGCAACAAATGGGCGATGAACAAGTAACTGTTGCTGAATTTATTGATGATATGGATACCGCTTATAGCTGGGCCGATATTGTAATTTGTCGCGCCGGAGCGCTAACGGTTAGTGAAATTGCTGCAGCAGGTAAAATGGCGGTATTTGTACCGTTTCCACATGCGGTTGATGATCACCAAACAGCAAATGCACAGTATTTAGTAATGGCAGAAGGGGCATTATTAATGCCACAGGGGCAATTTAATCAGCGCAGCATTGTTGAACTTTTAAGTCCCTATTTAGCCGAACCTTTATTAATAACTAAAATGGCTGCTAAAGCAAAGCAGCAGGCTATTTTAGATGCCACAGCCAGCGTCGCTATGCACTGTGAGCAAGTAACAAATAAGAGAATATAAGTGAAACAGACATTAGCAAAAGAAAAATATACACGCCCTGCGATGCGCCGCATTGAAACTATTCACTTTGTAGGAATAGGTGGTGCAGGTATGGGCGGTATTGCAGAAGTATTGGCTTTTGAAGGTTACCGTATTACCGGCTCTGATATAGCGCATAGCGCCATGACCGAGCGTTTAATTCAAGCGGGCGCTGAAGTATTTATTGGCCATCATGAAAATAATGTAAAAGACGCTAATGTGGTGGTGGTTTCAAGTGCAATTGATAAAACAAACCCTGAAATTCAAGCCGCGCAAGCTGCGCGTATTCCGGTGGTTCGCCGTGCAGAAATGTTAGCTGAGCTGATGCGTTTTCGTCATGGTATTGCTATTGCCGGTACCCATGGCAAAACCACAACAACCAGTTTAATTGCCAGTATTTATGCACAAGCAGGGCTCGATCCAACCTTTATTATTGGCGGTTTATTAAATAGTGCTGGCAGCAATGCTAAAGTAGGCAAAAGCGACTTTTTAATCGCTGAAGCGGATGAAAGCGATGCTTCATTTTTGCATTTACAGCCAATGGTATCGGTGATCACTAATATTGAAGAAGATCACATGGAAACTTACGGCGGCAGCTTAGAAAAAATGAAAGATACTTATGTTGAATTCATTCATAACCTGCCGTTTTACGGGCTAGCTGTAGTGTGTATAGATTCAGACGTTGCCGCAGAATTAATACCTCGCTTTGGTCGTCCGGTGATCACTTATGGTGAATCGCAAGATGCTGACTATCGAATGAGTGAATTTAGCCAAACAGCTAATACATGCCAATTTACTGTTACTAATAAACAAGGCGAGAGTTTAACCGCCAAGTTAAATATGCCAGGTAAACACAATGCCCTAAATGCAACCGCAGCGATTGCGGTGGCAAAAGATCAAAACATAGCTAATCATGCAATTTTAGCGGCATTAGATACTTTTGAAGGCATTGGCCGTCGTTTTCAGCATTATGGTGAATTTGAAAACGAATGCGGTAATGTGATGTTAGTAGATGACTATGGTCATCACCCATCAGAAGTGGCAGCTACCATCACCGCAGCGAGAGAAGGCTGGCCTGATAAGCGTTTAGTGATGGTTTATCAGCCGCATCGCTATACCCGTACTCGCGATTTATACGAAGATTTTGTGAAAGTACTCGCTGAGGTTGATCAGTTGCTATTGCTTGATGTTTACAGTGCAGGCGAAGAGCCGATTGTGGGCGCTGATAGTAAGAGTTTATGCCGCAGTTTACGCCAGCGTGGCAAAGAGCCATTGCATGTGGCTTCAAGCTCAGAGCTTGCAGGTGTACTTGCTAACTGCCTGCAAAATAATGATTTAGTACTTACGCAAGGCGCAGGTAACATAGGTCAGTTAGTTAAAAACTTAGCAGCAACAAATATGTCGATAGAAAAATTAAAGCAAGGTGAAGTATGACACAGGTAAGTTCCCAGTTCGGTAAAGTAGCGGTGCTGCTAGGTGGAAACTCAGCAGAGCGCGACGTGTCATTAAAATCTGGTCAAGCAGTCCTTAATGCACTTCTTGCCTATGGCATTGATGCGATTGCGTTTGACCCTCAAAATCGTTCATTGTGGGAATTAAAAGACTTAAATGTTGATCGCGTTTTTATTGCGCTGCATGGCCGAGGTGGTGAAGATGGCACAGTACAAGGTGCTTTAGAGTTTATGAACTTGCCTTACACTGGCAGTAATGTATTGGGTTCAGCATTAGCAATGGATAAAATTCGTTGTAAGCACTTGTTTAAATCGGCAGGCTTAAGCACAGCACCTTATGCGGTAGTTGATGCTAAAAAAGGCTTTGATGCTAAAGCAATTATAGATGAATTTAAAAAAGTGATGGTAAAGCCATCGCACGAAGGCTCAAGTATTGGTATGGCACAAGCAAGCTCTGCAGAAGAGCTTGAAGATGCGCTCAGCAATGCATTTAAGTTCGACAGCCAAGTATTGGTAGAGCAGTGGATCTCGGGGCGCGAATTTACAATTACGGTGCTTGGTGATGAAGTACAACCTGTGATTGAAATGAGCACGCCAAATGGTTTTTATGACTACCAAGCTAAATATCAGTCAAGTACGACACAATATCATTGTCCTGCTGATTTATCACAACCAGATACCCAAAAACTACAAGCAATGGCACTCGATGCGTTTGATTTAGTGGGTGCAAGTGGCTGGGGTCGCGTCGATGCAATGCAAGATCAGCAAGGCCAATTTTACTTGTTGGAAGTAAATACAGTGCCAGGCATGACAGAAAAATCATTGGTGCCAATGGCTGCAAAAGCCAATGGGGCAAGTTTTGAGCAATTAGTTGTTCGCATTTTGGAGCAAACCCTTTAATATGCATCCCTTTTTAGAGAAAGCGCAGCAACTAAAACAGCAACTTAACTGGTCGCTGATTTTTGGAGTGAGCTTTTTTCTGGCTGTGGTGATTGGGTTAATTGAAATAACCAATGGGGTTTCCCATTGGTTAGTTGCAAATAAAGATGCGCAAATTAAGCATCTAACGGTGTTGGGGAGCCCCAAATACACCGATGAAAAAGCAATAACTACCGCGATAAAAAAAGCGGATTTAAGTAGCTTTTTTGAGTTAAACGTAAAGCATGTTCAGCATTTAGTGCAAGAACTACCTTGGGTCGCAACGGTATCGGTAAGAAAGCAATGGCCTGATACTATCCAAGTTTACGTGGTAGAGCATCAAGCGGTCGCTCACTGGAACAGTGATTTATTGATTAACCAAAGCGGCGATGCGTTTGAGGCTAAAAGTGATAAATTAAGTGCCACATTACCCCAGTTATATGGGCCAGAAGGCAGTGAAAAAGAAGCATGGGTAGCGTTTAAACAGTTTGATGAAATGCTTAAAGTAAATGCACTAACGCTCACTAGCCTTGCGCTATCTGAGCGGTTTTCGTGGCAACTTTGGTTAGATAATGGCGTGCGTTTAAATTTAGGGCGCAAGGATAAAGCCAAGCGTGTACAGCGTTTTATAGACGTTTATTCACGCATAGAACAACGTGCTGATGCACAGATAGATGCAATTGATTTACGCTACGATACCGGCCTTGCAGTGAGCTATAAGCCAATGCAAGAACAGCAATTATAATAAAGAGTAAGGCATGACTAAGTCAGCAGAAAGAAACCTAGTGATTGGATTAGACGTAGGCACTTCGAAAGTAGTGGCCACGGTAGGTGAAATCACCACAGATAACAAGCTCAGCATTGTTGGCGTGGGGAGCCAAGTATCTTATGGAATGGATAAAGGCGGCGTTAACGATTTAAATTTAGTGTCTGAGTCTATTCGCCGCGCAATTGATGAAGCTGAATTGATGGCTGATTGTCGTATTAGCTCGGTTTATTTGGGTATTTCTGGCAAACATATTCAGTGTCAGAACGAAAGTGGTGTTGTCGCTATTAATAACACTGAAGTAACCGATGAAGACATTGAAAATGTAATCCATATAGCTCGCTCAGTGCCAATTTCAGCTGAACGCAAAATGTTGCATGCCTTGCCACAAGAGTACAGCATTGACATGCAAGAGGGGATTAAAAACCCACTTGGCATGAGTGGTGTGCGTATGGAAGCACGTGCGCATATTATTACCTGCTCCAACGATATGGCTAAAAATATAGAAAAATGTGTTGAACGTTGTGGGCTTGAAGTTGACCAACTTATATTCACTGCGCTTGCCTCTTGTTACTCTGTACTGACGGACGATGAAAAAGAGCTAGGTGTCGCGGTGCTAGATATCGGTGGTGGTACTATGGATATCACTATTTATATTAATGGTGCACTGCGTCATTCTGCGGTTATTCCGGTGGCGGGCAACCAAGTAACCGGTGATATTGCAAAAATATTTCGCACACCTATATCACATGCAGAGTCACTCAAAGTACAATATGCCTGTGCAAGTAGCCAAATGGCGAGCAGCGAAGACACGATTGAAGTGCCAAGCGTAGGTGGGCGACCAGCAAGACTGATGTCTAGGCATACGTTGTCTGAAGTGGTTGAGCCACGTTTTAGAGAATTATTTGAACTGGCGATGGAAGAAATTCGTCGCTCGGGATTAGAAGACCAAATTGCAGCAGGTCTCGTCATTACTGGCGGAACTGCTAAAATGACTGGCGCAATGGAAGTGGCTGAAGATATTTTTCAGATGCCAGTAAGAATAGGTAAACCAATTGGTGTAGTAGGTTTAACTGATTATGTTGATGATCCATCGTACGCAACCGCTGTAGGTTTGTTACAATATGGGCGTACTATGCAGTCGATGAATGCACAAAAGTCGAAAGCGGATGATAATAATAATTGGTGGAACCGCATCACAAAATGGTTTCAAGGCGAGTTTTAGTACTCAAGTCGGAGAGTAAATATGTTTGATATAATGGAACAACACAGCGAAGAAGCTGTAATAAAAGTAATCGGTGTAGGTGGTGGCGGCGGTAACGCAGTTGAGCACATGGTAAAACAACAAATAGAAGGCGTTCGTTTTATCGCAGCCAATACGGATGCGCAAGCATTACGTAATTCAGCCGCTGATGTAACAGTACAATTAGGTACGCAAATAACCTCTGGGTTAGGTGCAGGGGCTAACCCTGAAGTAGGTCGTGAATCGGCTGAAGAAGACGCCGAAACCATTCGTGCTAGCCTTGAAGGCGCTGATATGGTGTTTATTGCGGCAGGTATGGGCGGCGGTACAGGTACCGGTGCTGCGCCAGTCGTGGCTAAAATTGCTAAAGAGCTGGGTATTTTAACTGTTGCTGTGGTAACCCGTCCGTTTGATTTTGAAGGTAAAAAGCGTGCCGCTGCTGCAGAGCAAGGTATTAGCGAATTATCTGAAATTGTGGACTCGTTAATCACTATTCCAAATAACAAGTTACTAAAAGTATTGGGTAAAGGAACAACTTTACTGGATGCATTTGCTAAAGCAAATGACGTATTGTTTGGTGCGGTACAAGGTATTGCTGAGTTAATTACTCGCTCTGGTCTAATTAACGTGGATTTCGCCGACGTACGTACTGTTATGTCTGCAATGGGCACAGCGATGATGGGCACTGCATCTGCGTCGGGTCCTGATCGTGCACAAGAAGCAGCAGAAGCTGCTATTTCAAGCCCTCTTTTAGAAGACGTAGATTTAACCGGTGCTAAAGGCATTTTGGTTAACATTACTGCGGGTATGGATATCGCGATTGAAGAATTTGAAATTGTGGGTAATCACGTTAAGGCGCTAGCGTCTGAAAACGCAACGGTTGTTGTTGGCGCGGTAATTGACCCAGAAATGACGGATGAGCTACGTGTAACCGTGGTTGCAACCGGCTTAGGCGGCGATCGTCGTCCACAGTTTGGTATTGTAGATAACGGTTTCAAAAAAGCGTCAGGCTCTGATGTAACTAGCTCAAGCACACAAACAAGCAGCAGCATGTACGTACCTAGCTTTGCAAGCCAAGGCACAAGCACGACTGAAGAGCCTGCAACGACATCGCAAACTGAATCAAAAGAGCAAAGCAGCACATCGACTAGCTCTTCAAGTTCAGCAACGAATACGTCGTCAAGTAGTGCTAATAAAACAGATAAGTCTGAGGGTGGCGATTATTTCGACATTCCTGCTTTTTTACGTAAACAAGCAGACTAATTAAAAACAGTACTTTTGTGCGAAATGTGAACAAATATTGTAGTTATACCGTATTTATGTTACACTCCGCCGTCTAACTGTAATATATACTTAAAGTGAGCGAACCTATGATTAAACAGCGTACGATTGCACAAGTAGTCAAAGCCATAGGAATTGGACTTCATAAAGGTGAGAAGGTCACAATAACTCTCCGACCTGCGAGCGCAAATACTGGGATTGTATTTCGTCGTGTCGACCTTGATCCGGTTGTTGATTTTGAAACAACACCTGAAGCCGTTGGTGATACGCAATTGTGTACCTGTTTAATCAACAAAGATGGTGTTCGCTTATCAACTACTGAGCATTTAATTGCAGCTGTTGCGGCCATGGGTATCGACAATCTGATTGTTGAACTTGATAGCTCAGAAGTTCCAATAATGGATGGTAGTGCATTGCCATTCATTTATTTATTACAAAAAGGCGGCATTGAAGAGCAAAATGTTGCAAAACGTTTCATTCGTATTAAAGAAAAAGTACGTATTGAAGAAGGCGACAAATGGGCCGAAGTAGAACCTTACGACGGATTCCATATCGACTTTGAAATTGCCTTTGATCACCCTGCAATTAATGAAAGCCGCCAACGCATTGGCTTAGATATTACCGCACAAAGCTTCACTGAAGAAATTAGCCGTGCGCGTACTTTTGGCTTTATGAAAGATATTGAATACATGCATGCTAATAACCTTGCACTAGGTGGTAGCATGGATAGTGCAGTGGTACTTGATGAATTTAAAGTTTTAAATCCAAACGGTCTGCGTTACCCAGACGAGTTCGTCAAGCATAAGATACTAGACTGTGTAGGTGACATGTTTATGACAGGTCATAACCTTTTAGGTAAAGTAACTGCATTTAAATCAGGTCATGATTTAAATAACAAGTTACTACGCAAAATTATGGCAACCGAGTCAGCATGGGAGTGGGCAACCTTTGAAACGCCTGTTTCGATGCCTGCACCCGGCCTTGAATTAGCAAACGCCTAATCAGTTAATCGCTTACATACAGTTATAAAAAATGACGCTTATTAGCGTCATTTTTTTTGGCTGTTTGTAACCACAACCAGTCAGGTATTACAGACCTAAAATAGTTTGTAACTGTTTTAACTCAGTGACTTGGTACGTTGGCTTAATACCTTCAGGTAAGATTACCCCAGGGTGCTGTAACCAGCAGGTGTCTATGCCTGCATTTCGTCCACCAAGAATATCACTGCTGGCGGTATCACCTACCATTAAAATTTGTTCTTTCGGTGGATTCCCCATTAAATTAAAGGTGTGCTCAAATATCTCTTTTGCAGGCTTAGCAATACCTACTTTTTCAGAGATTACCAGCCAATCGAACATATCTTGCAGCCCCGTATGTGCTAAGCGACGTGCTTGCAGCTGACTAAAGCCATTAGTGATAATACCTAATTTGGCATGAGGTTTAAGGGCGTTTAATAATTCAACCGCACCGGGTAAAGGCATACAAATTTCAGCCATTGCCGATAAAAAGTCATCATTGAGCTGCTGGGCTGGAACATTAAGCTTATTTGCCAGCTCACTAAAGCGAGTTACTTGCAGGTGGTTTGCGGTAATTTCGTTATTTTGATAGGCAATCCATAATGGATTATTGGTATTTTGGTAATGTTCATAATCTGCTTTGGTAAAATCCATGCCATAAGCTGCCAACATTTTTTGTAAGCCAGCAAAGGCATTAAAGCTAAATAAGGTTTCGTCGGCATCAAATAATACGTAGTTATACTTCATTAAAACATCCGTTATTGATTATATAAAGTGGGATTAAGAAAAGGCGCCATGGCGAGAGTCAGCGCTTGAGTATAGGTACTTTCTCGTGTTGCATGATGATCAGTTAATAAACCAATAGCACCCCCTTGTTGCTTAATATTGGTGGTATTAAAAGCCTTATCCATCACATCTCCGAGCTCTTCACCTTGCAGCAATGCTTTATAAAAAACCGAAGGCAAAGGTAAGTTACTGCTTCGTCCTGTAACTTGCTGTGCGCCGTCATCAATAACAACATAGGCAAAGGTTGCTGCACCATAGCTAAATTGCGCTGCGCCGCCTTCCATCGCTATGTAGTAGTCTGCTTGATGCTGTGCTTTACAGTAGTTAACTCGGTTTTGCGCTCCCAAACACGTTTGTTCTTCGCCTATAGGCTGATCGGGTACATCAGAGGGGGCGTGAACGCCACTACATTCAATTATATGCTCAGGGAAATACATCGCAAAAATGTGTTTAGCGGCATTTACTTTTACTGGGTTTTTAGACCCGACAACAATTTTAATGGCTTGCGACATACTACTCTCATCATACTTAAAATCAGCAGTGTACGTGAGTTAGACTAAACAAAAAAGAGCAGAATGTATTTGCGATCACTTGATAAAAGAAATGATCAGCTCCATAGGATCATTGTATGTTGTTAGATCTTCTAAACCAAAAAGTCTCTAACAGATTATTGATACACTTAAATAGGAATTTCAGGTGGGGCTAATTTTGCTAAGGCGCGTTTTTTCAAAATAATATCTTTGATCAGTGGCGTAAGCACTAGCTCCATAGCGAGTCCCATTTTGCCACCGGGTACTACAAGCGTATTGATCCGCGACATAAAGCTGCCTTCAATCATGCGTAAATAATACGGGAAATCAACGTCATCAATGCCCCTAAAGCGAATAACAACAAAGCTTTCATCAAGGGAGGGGATATCTTTTGCGCTAAATGGGTTGGAGGTATCAACGGTGGGTACTCGCTGAAAGTTAATATGAGTACGAGAAAACTGCGGCGTTATATGATTAATGTAGTCATCCATACTGCGTACAATCGAGTCCATTACTTTTTCACGAGAATGGCCGCGTTCTGAGGTATCGCGAATAAGCTTTTGGATCCACTCAAGGTTAATAATTGGCACCATGCCTATGAGTAAATCAACATGCTTAGCAACATCATGATCTTCGTCGACCACGCCGCCATGTAAGCCTTCGTAAAACATTAAATCTGTATTTTGCTCAAGCTCTTGCCAAGGAGTAAATGTTCCAGGTAACTGGTTATAAGGCACGGCCTCATCAAAGGTATGTAAATAACGGCGCAGTCTACCTTCGCCTGTTTCACCATACTTGGTAAATAAGTCTTCTAATGCACCAAAGTCATTGGCTTCTCGGCCAAAATAACTTATGTGTTTACTTTCTTGTTGGGCTTCTCGAATTTTTTTGTCCATTTCAGGACGTGTGTAACGATGAAAGCTATCACCTTCAATAAATGCAGCATTGATATCGAGGCTGCGGAAAATATGCTTCACGGCATTGGTGGTGGTTGTAGTGCCTGCTCCAGATGAGCCGGTGATTGCAATAATAGGGTGTTTAGCTGACATGTTTGTTCTCTTTTTTATGACCCGTTAGTTATAAAGACCTTACTAAGCTAGGTCAAGTGACGTCATCAGTAAATAACGTTATCATGAGGTGCTTAAAATTAAAACGAGAGAAAGCATGAAACTGATCAAACCGTTGTTAGGGCTAATAACAATTAATGCTTTAACATTGGGCGTTGCCCAGGCAAATATGCCTAAAAGTCAAATACTGCTTGCCGATTTAAATACTCCGCATGGCATACGCGTAAGCATTGTTAGTGATAAAACCAGCTACAACAATCAGCCCCACTTAACCGACACGGGCCTTTATTATACGCGTGAGGTAATCAGTAATAATCAGAGCCAAACTGATATTGCGCTTTACGATTTATCATCAAAACAAACCTCCATGATCACCAATACAGATGTAAGTGAGTATTCGCCAACAGTAACACCGAGTGGTGATAGTTTATCTGCCATCGTGGTTGAAGAAGATGGCAAACAAAAATTATGGCAATATCCGCTGAGCACAGAGCAGGCGCCAAGTCGTATTTTTGATTGGATTGAGCCTGTGGGCTATCACGCTTGGGGTAATAACAACGATTTAGTAATGTTTATTTTAGGTGAGCCACATACATTACAATATACCTCGGTTGTTGCGGCTAAAGGTGAAGTTGTTGCAAATAACATTGGTCGCACACTTATTTACAATAAATCGCAAAGTGAATTTTTATTTAGTCATAGTAAAAATGGCCAGCACCAGTTAGCCCGTTTTGACCCTCAAACCAAGCAGGTAAGCAACATCCTTAGGCTGCCAAACCAAGTACAAGACTTCATCTTAAAAGATGAAAATACTATTGCTTACGCAGTTAAAAACCGTATTTATCAACGAAAATTAACAGCTGGATCTGATATATCTCAATGGCTCGATTTAAGCCAATATTGCGATACTGAAATTAGTCGATTGAGTTATAGAAATCAGCAATTAGCGTTTGTATGTAGTGTTAAATAAACACTAAATAATAAATTTCGGACTTTCACTCATGCATGAGTTAGTCTGACCCCCTATTAAATAAAAAGGAAAGTCACGTGGCATTTAGCGCAGACGAGTTAACAGAGCAGCTGATAAAACTAGAGTGTAGAAGTAACTTTAAAATAAAAAACATTGCTGAGTATATGCTAGCAAACTCTAAAGAAGCGTTTTATACCCATGCCGAAACGGGGAAAGGTAAAATTGTGATCCGTCCTGCATTTGAAGTGTTTAGTGATGACTTTACTGATATTGATGGGGTTGTGCGTACTCAAGGTTATTTTCATAGCAGTGAAATGACCCGTTTTCCCACTCGTATTTATAAAAGCGCACAGCCTATTCATTATGGTGTCGCTTTTAAAATTAACTCTGAACAAGCGGCAAAAGAGTTTATAGCTAAGCTAACCATGATTATTGGTGGTTAATAGAATGGTGCAGGGCTAAAGGCAAAAGGTGCAAGATAAAATCTTCAACCTTTAACCTTTATAACCCTTAATCTTTGTCTTTAATCACTAGCTCTAAAAGGGCTGCGCCTCTTAATCTCTTTGTGAATAAACTTTTTAAGATTTTATACACAAAGAGAAGACAATGAGAAAACATCAGCCATTAGCCCGAGTTTGAGGTTTTCGGCCCGTTACCCGTCGCCCGCAGCCCGCCATCCTTTGAACTTTAACTTATTTACTATTCAAAAAGCTATTTACTGATTTGAGTTCACGGTTTTTAAGTGCAATACAGTCATTAGTACTTTCTGCAAGCTTACTTAATGTGCGCGCATAGCCAGGTACGTCATCAAGTTTAGCGTCAAAGAACGTTTGCGTTTTCGCTAAACTTTCAGCATCACAGCTAGCAGTAGTAAAGTAAGGTAAGTTAGGCACAAAAAATGGTGGCAAACTTGCTGTTACTTTATCGTAGTTGCTATATATCCAATCAATAAAGAGTGCTTGGCGTTCATCGGTGTAACTTTGCCCCGATAAAATAGTACGCATATCAGAAGCGGTTACTTCATCGGTTAAGCTATATGCAAGCACTGCTTTTTGGAGTTCAGGTTTACCAAAATAACCCATTGCTGCCAACATATTGGTACGAACTTGTGGATCTTTAGTGGTTTTAAAGGTTGCCATAAACTGATCAAGCAGCGCTTTATCACCATGAAAAGCCGCAAGACGTAAGTAAGTACCCGCTAAATAAGGGTCTACTTTTTGCGGATCTTTTAAGTAAGCGGCTGTTTGCTGCTTAGCTTTATTGATCACATTTTTATCTTCACCATCAAAGCCTAAGCGTGATACCACCGCAGCTCGCAGTTGAGCAACAGCGCCATCCTCACCCATTTTTGCTTCTAGGCCATATTTTTTAGCGGCAGGCATGACTGCATTTTGAATAAATGTAGGCCATAAATCTTTATTGCTATCGTCTTTAAAGGTACGCTGCTGAGACGCTAAATAGCCTAAAGCAGTGTTAGCTACGCGTGGATGACTATCACTGGCAAATACTTCAAGCGTTTGCATCAGCTTAGCCGCAGAAATTACACCTGCGTCAAGTAAGGCGTCAGTAGCTGATAACAATGCAAGGCGCTCGCGGTCGTTTAATACGCTTGCTGCATTATCAATTAGTGCGTTAAATTGCGCATCGTCCATGACCCAGCGGTAGTAACCTAGCGCACCTTGGTCTGGATATATCCACTCTGGCTCAAAATCTAACTCTAGCGTTTGGTTTTGTTTATTAAGTAATACACTGGCAGTTTTTACTTTATCGCCTTTACCGTACTTAATGGCAACGGGTACATTCCAAAGTTGGGCTGGAGCATCAACACCGGCATTAGCAAAACGGCTTTGCGAAATAGTGATAGTTTTACCTTGCTGATCAACCTTGATTAAAGGAAATGATGATTGTTCAATAAATGATTTTAAAACACTCGCCACATCTTTATTTGAAGCCTTACCGAGTGCTTCCCATAAATCGGCGGCTTCGGCATTTTTATAAGAGAACTCTTTTAAGTAATTTTGAATACCAGCTTGAAATGCGTCTTCACCAATCCAATTTTCAACCATCGCCAGTACTGAGCTGCCTTTGCTGTATGCAAGGCCTAAACCGTCCATAATATCGGCTTCAGTTTTAATTGGTTTACGAATTGGCTTAGTGCTTAAGCGAGCATCTAACGCCATTACATTGTTTTGTGGTAAATCTAGGTGTGATTCAAACTCAGGGTTAAGTTGCTTAGTAATTTTTGCTGCCATCCAGCTAGCAAACGCTTCGTTTAACCATAAGTCGTTCCACCACTTCATAGTCACTAAGTTACCGTACCATTGGTGAGCTAATTCATGGGCAATAATAGAGACATTACGTTGCTTTTTACTACGCGTTGCAGCTTCTAAATCAACCAGAAGAATATCTTCGCGGTAAGTCACTAAACCTGAGTTTTCCATTGCCCCAAACGGAAACTCTGGAACAGCCACTGAATCTAACTTTTTATATACGTAAGGAATACCAAAGTACTCTTCAAGTGCGCCCAGTACTTTAGGCATATTCTCTTTTGCATACTGTGCTAAATGAATTTTACCCTGTGGAGTAATTACACGGCCAGGAATTGGCATACCCTTAATCTCTAGCTCTTCAAACGGGCCTACAGCCATAGCTACTAAGTATGATGGAATTGGTGGCGTTTTATCAAAGTAATGGGTAGTCATATCGCCATTCACTGTCGTTTTTAACTCAGGTGTATTTGAATACACTTTTTGTGAAGTGGGGGCGGTAATAGTTAACTGAAATGGAATTTTATAGCTTGGTTCGTCAAATACAGGAAACGCTCGACGGGCATCGCTCATTTCAAATTGGGTGAAAAGATAAGGAACGCCTTGATCTAGGGTTTTATATAGCCCCACACTTTGGCGATTATATGGCGCTGAGAAATCAATTTTTAAAGTGTATTTACCCGGCTGAATTTGCTCTTCGCAGCTAAATTTAACTTTACCGGTTTTAAGCATTTCGTTGTTTAAGTCGCAGTTTTGCTCACCCAATAGTTGAACCATTTTGGTTGCGTAATCAACACCATTAAGTTCAATGTAGCGTGTTGGTTTAAGCACCTCCAAACTGATTTCAGTCATTCCTGTAAAAGTATCCTGACTTGGGTCGAGCGTTAAAGCGACTTTTTGTGAACTTGGCTTTGCGAGCTTTTCAATGACGAACTCATTAGCGTTAGCAGCATTTATCGCAAGCGCAACGCTCACGGTTAAGAGGCTTTTAAAAAACATAGTTATCCCTAGATTTTTGTTGTTAGAAGAGTGAGTACACTCCATCCTAACAGCTTTTTTTGCTAGAGTAAGCGAACAACAATAAGGAAAAGAGTAACAAAGTTTGTCAGTGGCTATCTCGTGCTAAAAACCGCTGCCAATGAATGTGGGAATTAATAACCCGGAGCTGTTGCAGCACCTTATTTAACAAGGCTATATCGTTAAAGTTATCATCGGGGTAATCATTAAAGCCCATTAAGTAATTGAAGCAGTCTTTAGAGCCTGCTTGCAGGGCATAAATACGAATTTGCTGTTCAAAGTTAAGCCGCAAACTACTAATCGCGGTTTTCATTCCGAGTTGATCCACGGAAGGAATTGCACATTTTTGCAAATACCCCGCACGTTCGCCCTCGCCTGAAAACCAAATGCGTACTTTTTCACTGTAGCGTCCTGTTTTTGCTGGGAGGTCAAACAGTAAACGTGTGTGTTTTTGCGCTTTTGCGTAGGCTAAATAATCATTAAGTCCGGCTTTAATAAGGGCGTTATGTACAGGAATTAAACGGGGTTTAATTTTACCATGAGTATGAAAGCTAAAGCAGAGAATGCTATTTTTAACCACCAAGTCATCTAGGGTTAAATGGCCAATTTCATCACTGTAAGCGCCACTGTAGTACGCAATTAAAGGCAGCCAAAAGTGCCAGTGCTTAGCTTGTTCGCGGGCAAGCCGAGTATCACTATAAATATATCCGGTATAGAGCGTATGCAGCTCCATAGCTGAAAATGGACGACGACCAAGATGGGTTTTCAACGCAGTACCTTGACAGTTTTTATTATTTTATACCCCAACTAATCGTTGTTGTTAATTGGGGTAGTGCCAGCAAATAAACAGTTAAAACTTATTCACTTAAAGCGCGAGCTAAACCAACTGGTTCAATTTCTACGCACACTTGATCGTCATTCCAATTTAAACCAACCAGAGCATCATCCGATTTAAGGTCTTCAACCCAATCATCTAAAAATTCATCTAGATTGATTTCTACCGGACTGTAGTCTTTCCACTCTTCTTTACACTGCTCTTTTGCTGCGTCTTCTGATTCCCACAGTAAAAGTACATCGGTGTCGTCAAACTGATTTGATTCACATACAACAAAGCCACCATCTTGTGCACCTAGTGCCCAGATCTGCTCACTAACACGTACTTTTTCTACAAAGCTAACTAGTTGTGATTCAATTTCGATATCGCTCATGTGTTCACCTTTTAAAATTTGAGTCGAGGGTTGGTATTTTTAGCCGCTTGACGCTGACTAAACGCTTCATAAAACTTAACTAACTGCGGCTGCGCGCTAAAATCAGTGAGTTCACGAAAGCAGATCCAATCTAGCAAGCAGTATAAACTGATGTTGAGGCATTCACAGCTTTTAAATTCATCATCGTTTAAATGATCATTTAAATAGTCTAAAGTTTGCGCAATTCGCTCATTTTGCAGATTAAAAAATAGTTTATCAGCTTGCGTGTCAAACCCAGAACGCTGACATATCAATAACTCAACCAATGAATCGTTACAGGCGTTGATGCTAGTTAAAAAATGCTCTTGCGGCCAAGTTAGCGGGTTCTGCTGTGTTTTTTCAAGTAAGTAACGCAGTATATTGTTTGAGTCGCTTAAGTTAAGCGAGCCATCAATTAAGATAGGGATTTTAGCTGCCGGGTTGTGCGACATCATTAAAGAGCGGTCATCGCTTGAAAAAATGTCGAGATTTATAAACTCAAGCTCACAGTTATTTTGTTGTGCCCAAATTCTGACACGGCGAACATAAGGGGAAGAAATAGAGCCAAGTAATTGCATATTGGGGCTTTTGCCAACTCCACATAAATAAAAAGCCGCTAATGCGGCTTTATTAATAAATCGATTTGCTTACTCTGAGCGGCTGGTTACTTCTAATAAATGGTAACCAAACTGTGTTTGAACAGGACCTTGTACTTGGTTAAGTGGCGCTGAAAAAACCACCTTATCAAACTCAGGAACCATCATACCAGGTCCGAACTCACCTAATGCGCCACCATCTTGACCTGAAGGGCAATTAGAGTGCAATTTAGCTAGCTCAGCAAAGTCTTCACCTTGCTCAATTTTATCTTTAAGGTCTAAACATTGTGCTTCACTGTCTACGAGTATGTGCCTTGCACTTGCTACTGCCATAAAATCTCCTATTTATAAGTTTAGTTTTCTATCTACTAAGCAACATCTTAGTAAGGTTAAACTGAAAACACAAAATTAAAATGCACTTTTGATGGCGCTATCTAATTTTGCTGAATCGGGTTTGACGCGGCTGTTAAAGCGAGTCACTGATTGACGATCTGCCGAAACCACGTATTTATAAAAATTCCAGTTAGGTGAACTAGTTTTTGCATTTAAGTGCTTGAAAATAGGGTTGGCATCGCTGCCACGCACTGCGCTGGTGGCTAACATAGGGAAAGTAACGCCGTAATTTACATAACAGACTTTAGCCGTATCTTTTTCGTCATTTTCTTCTTGAAAAAAATCGTCAGATGGAAAACCGAGCACCACTAAGCCTTGCTCTTTATATTTTTTGTATAGCGTTTCTAGCCCTTCAAACTGAGAAGTAAAGCCGCAATTGCTGGCAGTGTTAACAATCAACAGTGGCTTATTTTTAAATTCACATAGATTAAGCGTTTCGGTTGAACGAAGCTTTCTCAGTGACACATTTGTGAAGTCATCGCAGGTATCTGTCTTTGCTGAAGGGCTATTAGTGTCTGCTGCATTGGTGGTTACAGATACACAGCCTAGAGCCAATGTTAATCCGAATATTAATTTTCTTATCATGCGGTTACCTTGAATGCGATTCGATGGGTGTTTATGTAACTTATCATACGCTACTATAGACAAAATTGATCAATTTTACTTATTTTCTATGACTATACGTTTAGCAAAACCTGATGATTTAACTGCTATTGTTGCCATTTACAATGAAACTATCCCTAGTCGAATGGTGACCGCCGATACCGAAGAAGTAACCGTTGCTGACAAACAACCTTGGTTTGATAGCCATACAGCTCAAAGACCTATTTTTGTTTACTGCGAAAATGACCAAGTACTAGCGTGGGTAAGTTATAAATCGTTTTATGGGCGCCCAGCTTACGATGGCACCGTTGAACTAAGCATCTACATTACATCAGCAGCCCAAGGCAAAGGGTTGGGTAAAAAGTTGATGCAATTTGCACAACAACAAGCACAAAAGCTCGATATTGAAGTGTTACTCGGGTTTATTTTTAGCCATAACGAACCAAGCATTAAATTATTTAAGCATTTTGATTTTGCAGTATGGGGAGAGTTGCCCAATGTTGCAAGGATGGATAACCAGCTGTACAGCCTGACTATTTTTGGTAAGCATTTAATGTAATCCCATAACCATAGGCAAGCAAAAATTACATTTATGTAGACGATTATGCCAAACCAAAAATTCTATACTATGCTGAAAAGGTGTTTAATTAATTCTTAAAAGTGTACATAAATGGCGCAAAAAATACTTATTATTGATAGCAGTAGCATGATTGCTATGCGCTTAAAAGTACTGCTTGAGCTAATTGGTTGTGAAGTTGAATTAGTTCATTATTCTATGTTTGATCAAAGCAGCAACATAGATGCGTACGATATGCTTGCCTTTTCACAAGGGACACCAACAAATCTGGTTGCTTCGTTGGTAAAACAAGCAACCCGACAATCATTTTTACTTTTAGCTCCCAAGGCTGAAAGTGGTGAATTGCTTGATGCATTTGGTAAATTAAATGAGCTTGTTCCAGATGCCACTATTATTTATCCATTTTTTTCTAATAAAGAAATCACTTCATTTATTGAAGAACTATTAGAAATAGGCCCTGATCATATTTTTAAACTGCCTACAATTTTGTTGGTTGATCATGTTTGTGAGCGTTTAGAAATGCTAAAAAGTAGTTTAGTGGGTGCACATATAGAGGTATACACAGCTACGAATCATGATGAGGCACTTAATATTGCTAAACTCAGAATGATTGATATTTTAATTAGTGATTTTAGTTTAAAAGAAGGGCTTGGCTTAGATATATTTACCAGCCTTAAGCAGATACAGCCGCATAGCCGCTGCTTATTATTAACCTCGCGTCCTGCTCAAGTTTCTATGATTGAAGCAATTCGCCAAGGTGTTGAAGACGTTTTAATTAAGCCACTCGATGACAACGTTTTATTACAAGCAGTACATAAGTTGTGGCAAACCGAATTGCTAAAACGTCATAACGCAGAGCTAGTTGAAAGGCTACAAGATACAGTCGATGTACTTATTGAAAAAGACAGTTTGCTGCAAGTAATTTTTAAAAATACTCCCGACCCAATCTTACTTTTTGAACGTAAAGGCAAAATAGTAGAGGCTAACGACGCGTGCTTAAAGCTGTTTAATTTACCGTTTAAAAAGCTCATTGCTCACTCGTTATTTCACTTTTTAGATGACGATTCAGTAAAAGCAATAAAAGATAAAATATCGACTTTAAACAGTAATCGGCAATTTAGTTGCGACTTACATATTGTCTGTAAAGATGGGAGTAAAATTCCGCTCGTTGGCTCATTTAATGAGATTGATCATCATGGTGAGATAGCGTTAGCGGTTATTTTTAAAAACGTAACTCATTTAAAGCAAAAAGAAGATTTATTACTTGAGGCCAAAGATCTTTTAGAAGAGCAGGTAAGAGCGCGGACTTCGCAACTTGAGCATGCGAAAAACATTGCTGAAGCAGCTAATTTAAGTAAATCAGAGTTTTTAGCTAATATGTCACATGAGCTTAGAACCCCTATGCATTCTATACTAAGTTTTTCACGCTTTGGTCTCAGTAAGCTTCAAGATGATGATTTTAGTAAAGATAAACTTTTAAAATACTTAACCCGAATTGAATCAAGTGGACAAAGGCTGCTTTCTTTACTTAACAATTTACTCGATTTGTCGAAATTAGATGTAGGTAAATTCCCATTTAACCCGCGAGCATGCGATTTAACGACTATTGTTAAAACAAGTATTGATGATGTGTCCGGAATTGCCATAGAAAAAGATATTAAAATTGCATTTAAATCAGATAAGCCGCCTGTTATAGCGCAATGCGATGAAGAGCAAATTAATCAGGTACTTAGAAACGTATTGAGTAATGCATTAAAATTTAGCGAAGAACATAGCACTATCGAAGTTGCATTGGAAACAGACAGTGGGTGTGCAAATATTGAAGTAATAGACAGCGGAATAGGTATACCAGAAGACGAGCTTGAAACTGTTTTTCAAAAATTTGTGCAAAGTAGCAAAACAAATAGTGGCGCAGGGGGGACAGGATTAGGACTTACGCTGTGCCGTGAATTTGTTTCTTTACATCAAGGAACTATAAAAGCCTGTAATAACGAACTTGGTGGGGCAACCATTAGCATTCAGGTTCCTTTGGAAATAAACCTCGATGAATATTTAGCCGATGAGCAATTAGTGAAAAATAGTAGCTAATAACCGAATTGTTTTAATGAACACGATTTATATGGACGAAAAATTATGGCTTTAACTAAAATTCTTGCAGTCGACGATGAACCATTTAACCTCGAAATAATAGAAGAAATCCTAGAGGAATTAGATTTTGAACTTAAGCTGGCTTCGAGTGGCCCGGAATGCTTGAGCATGGTTGAAGAGTATATGCCGCAGGTTATCTTACTTGATGTAAGCATGCCAAAAATGAATGGTTACGAAGTATGTAAAGAGCTCAAAGCGAACCCTAAAACACAAGATATTATAGTGATGTTTGTATCGGCAAGGGGGACTGTTGAGGAACGTATGGAAGGTTATTCAGTAGGTGCTGAAGACTATATTGTAAAACCGTTTGGGCACGATGAGCTTAAGCAAAAGCTGAATAAGTTAAATCAAGTATTAATAGAAAAACAACAGCTTGAAAAGCAAGTAAAAGAAGCAACCTCAACCGCTTTTAATGCTATGGCAAATAGCAGTGAAATGGGTCAGATAGTTAACTATATTGAAAATATCGGTTTTATCAACGATGTAGAGGAGTTAGGTAAGGCATTAGTGGAGTGCTTACAGACATTTGGTCTACAAAGTAATATTGAATTTAGATGTAACGACACCAAATCGCACTTTGCTTTAAACGGTGTGTGTTCGCCGATTGTGATTGAGTTATTTGAAATGCTTAAAAACAAAGGTAGGTTACATGAGTTTTCTCATCGTATTTTGGTTAATTACGAGTTTGTCAGTTTATTGATTTTGAATATGCCAGAACAAGATGAGCAGAAGCATGGGCGTATACGTGATCATATTTGTTTTATTGTAAGTGTAACCGAACAGCAATTGCGCGCTATTACTACTAAGAAAATGTTGGTTTCGCAGCAAGAGCGATTAAACAAAGTGGCGAGTACTGTTCACAGTAAGTTTCATAGTTTAATTGGATTGCTTAACGACAGCCGGATAAATAACGAAAAAGTATTTAAACAACTTCAAGAGGAGTTAGAAGAGCGGATCCCAACCATGGGACTAGATGAAGACCAGGAAGTGTTTATTTACAAAAAGGTCGACGAAACGATTCAAAATTCGGTGGCACGCCAAGAATCTGTTGATCAGGTTAAAAAAGCGTTCGCAGAGATAGAGCAAGATCTCGCTTTATTGTTGAAAGGCTAAAGGCTAAAGGCTAAAGGTGCGGGTTACGGGCTACGAGGCGCGGGGTAAATTCCTTGCTGCGATTGATACATTAACTTGTAGCAGCGACTTTTTATGTCGCGTCTTTTAAAGGTTAAAAACGAAAGGTATGCGCTACAGATTAACTAAAATCTGTACCTTAATTGTGGCTTCTCATTTACTCCTCATTCTCTTCTCTGTGTTCAATAGGATACTTAGTAAATTATGCACAAAGAGAGCTAAGAGGTTACAGAGGAAGTGATTACAGACAAAGGCTAAAGGTGCGGGCTACGGGCTGCGAGACGCGGGGTAAATTCCTTACTACGATTGGACAAATTAACTTGTAGCAGCGACTTTATGTCGCGTCTTTTAAAGGTTAAAAACGAAAGGTATGAGTAACAGGTTAACTAAGAGCTGTACTTTAATAGTAGCTTCTTATTTACTCCTCATTCTCTTCTCTGTGTTAAATTAGATGTTAGTAAATTATGCGCAAAGAGAGCTAATAGTTCACAGAGAAAGTGATTACATAAAAAGGTAAAAGGCTTATGCGTCTCTGGGTAAGCCTTTTTCAACAATACGAATTAGCCGTGCCGTTTTACGCAACTTTTGTCTTTGTTTATCGTGTTGCTGGGCGAGTGCCCAATTTATATGTTCACCCACCAGGTCACTGACCGCTTGGCACTTATCTTCGAGTGCAGCAATAATTGCCGGGCTAAAATCTGCGTTACCTAAGCCAACGGCTATATTTCGTAGCCAACGTTCATGGCCAATGCGGCGGATTGGACTGCCCTCGGTATTTTTTAAAAAGGTAGCTTCATCCCAAGCAAATAACTCGAGTAAATCTTTGTTTTTTAATTGTGTACGAGGATGAAAGTCAGCCTCATCAGTAATTTTTCCGTAGCGGTTCCATGGGCATACCAATTGGCAATCGTCACAGCCATAAATGCGATTTCCCATTAATGTTCTGTATTGCTCAGGAATAGCACCTTGATGCTCTATAGTTAAATACGAAATGCACTTACGCGCATCAACCACATAAGGTTCTACAATAGCACCAGTGGGGCATAGTGTTATGCAGGCAACGCATTTGCCGCAGCCCTCAAAAGTGTTTTCGTTATCAATAGGTAAAGGTAAGTCGACAAAAAGCTCACCTAAAAAGAACCAAGAACCCGCCTCTTTATTTATTAATAAAGAATGCTTTCCGCGCCAGCCTAATCCCGCTTTTTCAGCGAGTTGACGTTCAAGTACAGGGGCTGAATCAACAAAAGGCCTAAAGCTATAGTCACCCACATGTTGTTCAATTTTTTTACCTAACTGTTTGATTCGGTTGCGCATCAACTTATGATAGTCACGGCCAAGGGCATATCGGCTGATATAGGCTTTTTCGGTATTTTTAAGGTTTTTGGCAAAGCCTGAATCAGGTGGGAGGTAATTCATTTTAACTGAAATAACCCGCTGTGTTCCGGGTACTAGCTCATTAGGGCGAGCACGCTTCATACCATGGGCTGCCATATAATCCATTGAGCCATGAAAACCCGCATCAAGCCATCGCTGCAGCTGTGCTTCATGCTTAGTTAAATCAATGTCAGTAATACCCACTTCACTAAAGCCAAGTTCTTGACCCCATAGCTTTATTTGCTGGGCTAGCTGTTCATAATTTAGATTGACGTCGCTCACATGCTTCACACAGTTATATTATAAGCCGCGTAATTTAGCATAATCGCGGCTTGGGTAAAACTAGCCTACAAAACGCTTTAACTGTTGTTGGGTTTGTTGACTTAGTTTTTGTGATTGCTCAGAGTCATGCAATGCGGTGTCTATTTGTTGCTTTGCTTGTTCGCCAAGCGCCACAATTTGTTCAACCGATTCATGAGTTTGATTTTGTGTATCTTCAAGTAAATGAACTGCGTTAGCTATTTGCTGTAATTGCTGCTGATTATGCTCAAATTCATTGAGCATTTTTCCAAAACCTTCTGAGGTATCGTTGATTGCAGCTTGTGCGTTATTAGAGTGACTAATTAACTGCTGAGACTCTTTATTGGTTTCATTAACCAGCTCATTCATTTGGGTAATAAAATCACTAATTTGGCGGGTTGCATCACTTACTTTAACCGATAGGGTGCGAACTTCATCGGCAACCACGGCAAAACCTCGCCCAGCTTCTCCGGCGCGCGCTGCTTCAATTGCCGCATTAAGCGCTAATAAATTAGTTTGATCAGAAAACTCTTCTACCATTTTTAAAATGCTACGAATGTTTTCACTATTCTCTTTTAAGCCTGCAATCGTTTTAGAAAAACTACCCAGCATTTCATTAATAAGCCTCACCTGCTCAACCAGTTTAGACAGTTCGCTTGCAGAGAGCTTAACAAAGCTAAGGTGTTCATTATTTACCTGATGTACGCTATCAGTGTTACTTACTATATCTTGCAGGCTTTGGGTAATTTGGTTACTGGCATTAATTATGGTGTGGCTTAAATTAATTTGCTGTTCGCTTAGCTGCTCTGTGTGCTGCATTGATTGCGTTACTTGGCTATTACTTTGCACGCTTTCCTGAGCGCTGCTGTAGGTCGTACTTAATAAGCTGTTTAAATGCGTAGTAAACTGATTATATTGTTCACTTAAATCTCTAAATTCATCAAAAGTAAAATGAGGAAGTTTGGCAGCTAAGTTGGCATCTTGTTGATTAATATTAATCAACGTATCGCGCATGGCTTTTACCGGGCGCACAATTAAAAAGCGCATATAAAAAATAGTAAATATAAAACCGGCAACAATCAGCAGGGTTAATGCCCAAAATAGCCCTGTGCTTTGTTGATTTTCAGAGAGGCTACTGTGTAACCAAAATAATGTAATAGCTTGAAATAAAAATACAAAGCTTAAATTACCCACTATTTTTCGGGTTAAAGTAAAAAATAGAGTTTGTTCTAAAAAATTATAAATACGCATGTAGCTACTCATTAAATAGTGACCTACTAAGTTATTGTTTTTATAGCATAAATAGCAATTAAATAATTAGTTATAGTTCATTTAATTGCGCCAAAAAATGCTTAGTTCGTTCAGGGTCGTTAGTAAAAATGCCATCAACACCACAGGCAAGCATCAGTTTAATATCTTCAACTTCATCTACGGTGTAGGCAAACACCTGTAAGCCGCGCAGTTTGGCATCGTCAACAAACGACTTGTTCATAAAGTTTTTGTCAACATGAATGCTAAAGGCCTGTAAGTCTTCAGCAAACTTCGCATACTGCAATGGAATTGATGCAGTAAGTGCGCCAATTTTAAGCCAAGGCAAGCGGTTCTTTAGCCAGTGTAGTTGATGATGATTAAATGATGAAACTAAAATATTGTCTGCTGATATCTTATTTGCAGTAATATTCATTTCTAGTTGCGCAGCAAACTTTTCTAGTTCAAAAGTATGTTTTAGCTCTAAATTAAGTAAGGTTTGGTTGCTATTCCAGTCAATTAGTTGTTGTAGGGTAGGCACTTGCTCACCATTTCCCGCATCAAATTGTTGAATTTGCTGAGCGCTTAGGTCGCACACTTTACCTTTACCATTAGTGGTTCTATCTAGATAGGTATCATGAATAATCACGTAGTCATCAAGTGCGCTTTGTACATCAACCTCAATGCCATCTACATTTGCTTTTAACGCCGCCATAATGGCGCTATGTGTATTTTCAGGAAAGTGTGTGCTTGTGCCTCTATGAGCAAATATTTTCATGGCTGCTTTTTCCGTGAGATTGACCAAGTTTCAAAGCACGCAGCACTAACAATCAGTGCGCCACCAATCAGGGTCATCACTGAGGGGCGTTCGTGCAAAATAATTATAGCCAGTATTGTGCCATAAAGGGGCTGTAAGCAAGAAATCAATCCAGCGGTCGCTGCTGATAAATGTTTTAAACTCGCTGCAAATAACGAATGCGGCATCGCAGTAAACACCACACCGGCGATAAGCAACAATATTAAATCAGTATCATTAATTTGTGTTATGGGTACTTCAATAAATGTACATAGCATCAGGCTTGCCACTAACGTTTGATAAAACATGGTTTGCGGTCCACCATACTCACTAAAGTAGCGTTTATGGGTAATATTACGAATAGCAAAAAACAACGCTGATACCACCCCCGTCACAACACCTAAAGTGATGTCATCGCCTAAATTAACGTTAGGGATCAATAAATAAATGCCAATAATCACCACTATAGCGCTTATTATATCTTTTGCTTTGGGCTTACTTTTATTAAATAGAGGCTCTAAAAATACCGTGATCACGGGATAGGTAAAAAAAGCTAACATGCCCACGGTAATTCCCGCCAATTGCATGCCTGCAAAGTAGGTTACCCAGTGAATACCTACGGCAACGCCTAATAAAATGGCAATCATATAATCTTTGGCGTGATGCAGCTTAATTGGTTTTTTTTGCAAAATTAGTAGCACACAAATTGCCACCCCAGCGATAGCCGCGCGATAAGCGGTAATATCTAATGCATTCAAACCAATTAGCTTTGCGAATAAGGCGGTGCCGCCAAATAAAAGGACGGCAATATGTAAGTAAATTAAGCTTTGTTGTTGGAGCTGCACGAGATTTCCTTGTCACTTTTTTTGGCTATATTAGCATTGCTTTTACACTCAGAAGATGAATTTTTCTATTTCATGACAAATGTCAGCCAAGTTAATGACACTTCACACTCTTATATATTTTATCTAATGGCATAGTTACTTTACTTATATTGGAGGGTGTTATGAATTCCTTAATTTTAATAAGCTTAAGCATTTGCGACTTTGTAGAAACACTAAGTTTAACTGCGACTTATGAAGATTGTTTTATGTTCGCATTCAGTTTTATGTTATTAATATTTATTAATAAAAATAGTGCTATAAACAAAAACAATAGGCCAGAGGTATTTGTATGAGTTCGCTAAGTAGCTTTTCTCAACAAACGGATAAAACGTTTTGGAAGTATGGCCATTTAATTTTTACCGGCTTTTATTTATTGCCATTAATTATTAATTTTGACCAATTTACAAAAAGCCAAATGAGCCTATGTTTAGCTTTTTATATTGCTTTTATTATTTTGTACATAAAAGCAATTAACTGCAATAACACAAAAATTACCCCCTTATTTTTAGCCTTGCTCGCCATTTGTTTTAGCGCCACTTTTTTTACCTCTGGCACACCTACTTTGTATGGTTTTGTTGCCTATGTGGCAGGGTATAGTTATGCCCAAAAGCAGCGGTATTATGCCGCATTAGCTATTATAGTCGCGCTTTTTACAAGTTCGTATTTAAGCGATATAGGAAAGCTTCAGTACTTTTTGGCTGTGGCATTAATATTATGTGCCGCCTTATTTAGCTATGGGATTGCAGCAAAAAGAGAGCGCGAACATAAAAAGCGCGAACAAGAAAGCGCAAAGCAATTGGAGCAACTAGCAGCCATTGCTGAGCGTGAACGCATAGCCCGAGATTTACATGATATTTTAGGTCACTCACTGTCATCAATAGCTTTAAAAGCTGAACTTGCGAATAAACTAAATCAAGGTGAACGATACGCGCAGGCTAATAACGAAATAGCCCAAGTAGCAGATCTTGCAAGACAGTTACTGAGTGATGTACGAAACGCGGTAAGTAATTTAAAGCAGCTCAACTTAAACAGCCAAATAGCACAGCTAAAACAAACACTCAAAGAGCAAGGCTTTAACATAAAATTTAACGTTAATTTAGCGACGTTACCTGCCAAGGTTGAGGGCATTGCGAGTCTTATTATTAAAGAGTCAGTGACTAATTTATTACGCCATAGCAGCACAAAAATCGGTTCTATTAATATAGAACAAACAAAGCAGCAATTACTTATTGCCGTTATTGATAACGCGCCATGCACCACATTAAAAGCGGGAAATGGTTTAAATGGCATTAAAGAGCGAGTAGAGCAATTAAACGGCAGTGCAAAATTTACCTGTGGCGATACATTTACTTTAAACGTTGTACTGCCATTAAGTGCTGAGGATTTAAAATGATCAAAGTATATTTAGTTGAAGATCAAGCGCTGGTGCGCGACGCAGTTGCCGCTTTATTAAGCCTTGACTTTAACATTGAGGTAATTGGTCAAGCATGTAATGGGCGAGATGCGTTAAATGAAATCAGCGCGCTTAGTAAAGACTTACATCCAGATATCATTTTAACGGATATAGAAATGCCAAGCATGAATGGCATTGAGCTTAGTGAGCAAATAGCCGCTAAATATCCTGCAATTAATATGGTAATTATGACCACTTTTTCACGTGCTGGTTATATTAGGCGCTCTTTGAATGCGGGTGTTAAAGGTTTTATTTTAAAAGAAGCACCCAGCGAAGAGCTAATAAACGCGTTAAAAAAAGTAATGCAAGGGCAAAAGGTGATTGACCCAGAACTTGCCATTAATGCCCTAGACGATGCCGATCCACTCACAGATAAAGAGCGTAAAGCCTTAAAGCTTGCAAGTGATGGCTTAAAAACCAGCGAAATAGCAAAGCAGCTCTATATAAGTGAAGGGACAACGCGTAATTATTTATCTGATGCGATTGCAAAGCTCAATGCCACAAACAGGATAGATGCAGCGCGTATCGCTCGGCAAAAGGGGTGGTTATAAATAGCTTCTTTGATGATTACAAAAATAGGCACTTTATAAATTTTATACAACGTATTACTATTCAGTGCATAACTATAAAAGTAACGAAAATTGCTAAAAGCGCAGCTAAATGCACTCAAAGAGGCTCGAATGACCGCATTAATAAAAATTACCACTGAGCAAAACGTGGCAATACTTACCATGAATACCGCTGAAAACCGCCATAACCCTAGTTTTATAGCTGAACTTAATCAACACTTAGATAGCATAGAAGCCAATAGCGATATTAACGCTGTAGTATTAACCTCAAGCAGCGATAAAAGCTGGTCATTGGGAATAGATTTACAGTGGATGGCAAGTTCAGATAACACGCCTACAGTTATTGCTGATTTTATGAATTCGATAGGGCAGTTATTTAAACGCATAGTGACGTTTCCTATGCCTATCATTGCTGCACTAAACGGTCACACTTATGGTAATGGCTCGGTGTTGGCATGTGCCTGTGATTTTCGGTTTATTAAATCGGACAAAGGCTTTTTCTGCTTTCCTGAAGTTGATGTACTGGTACCGTTTGTACCGTCTATGTTTCCGATTATTAATAAAGCGATTAATCCGCAATTTTTTAACCGCTTAGCTATGACCGGCGAGCGTGTTGATGCGCATAAACTGCTACAACAAAATGTGGTAGAAGCGATTTTTGCTGATGAGCAAGCCTTGCAAGCGGGTGTGTTAGAGTTTGCGCAAAGCTTTAATAAAAATCGTTGGATATACGCTCAAAACAAAACCCAAATGAACAAACCAATACTCGATGTTATGGCTGCACAAGACTCGGCTTTTATTGAAAACATCAGCACGCTATTGTGGAAGAAACTACAGCAAAAGTAAGCTGTTTTTATAAAAGTGAGTAAACATAACTACAGTTAATTTACTCACTTTCATGTGCATTAATTAAGTAGGTGTTAAGTGTTATTTAGCTACATTGCTACAAAATGCAAAAGCTAATAACGCTTTATTAAAAGTTTAATGGCTTTTACCTGTCTCATTTCGAGTATATGAGTTAAAATGCTTACATAACCAACTAACAAGATAGTGAATGTCAAACCAAGATCCAAATCTCAGTCGAGAACAAGAAAAGTACGAAAACCCAGTCCCTAGTCGTGAGTTTATACTTACTCACCTTCAAGAGCGTTCAAAACCTGCTAATTACACGCAACTATGCGAAGAACTCGCGGTCAACGATGAAGAACGACAAATAGCATTTAAGCGCCGACTTCGTGCCATGGAGCGCGACGGGCAATTGTATTTTAATAAATTTAAATGTTATGCCCTGATTGACGAAGCCGGTTTAACCAAAGGCAAAGTTGTCGGTCACAGAGACGGTTTTGGCTTTTTAGAAGTTGAAGGCGAGAGCAAAGACTGGTTTATTGCCAAGCATCAAATGAATATGGTGCTACACGGTGACATTGTTCTTGCGAAAGGCACTAAGCGTGGTTCAGGCTCAAAATGCGATGCCCGTATTATTAAAGTACTCACTAATGAGCGGGCGCCTATTGTTGGCCGCTATTTTGTTGAACATGGTATTGCTGTGGTGGTTGCTGAAGATCCGCGCATTACCCAAGATATTATTATTTTACCGGGTAACGAAAAAGGCGCACGCCACAACCAGATGGTGCAAGTGCAAATAACTCAAAATCCAAGCCGCAATATGAATGCGGTAGGTAAAGTGATTGACGTACTGGGCGAGCATTTAGCGCCGGGTATGGAAATTGAAGTTGCGCTGCGTAATCACGATATTCCACACGTGTGGCCTGAAGAAGTTGAGCAGCAAGTTGCCCACTTAGGTGAATTTGTTGAAGAAGCCGATAAGCAAGGCCGTGTTGATTTACGCGGCTTACCACTTGTCACTATTGATGGCGAAGACGCTCGCGACTTTGATGATGCAGTTTATTGTGAGCCGAAAAAATCAGGTGGCTGGCGTTTATGGGTAGCCATTGCCGATGTATCCCATTATGTAGGTATGAACACGCCGCTTAACAAAGAAGCGATAGAGCGCGGTAATTCAGTGTATTTCCCTGAGCAAGTTATTCCAATGCTGCCAAAAGTATTGTCTAACGGTTTGTGTTCGCTTAACCCTGAGGTTGATCGCTTGTGTATGGTTGCAGAAATGACCGTATCGCAAGAGGGTAAGCTGTCGGGCTATAAGTTTTACGAAGCACTAATGAATTCGCATGCTCGTTTAACCTACACCAAAGTAAATGCCATTTTACAAAATGACGAAAAGCTCCGTAAAGAATACGCAGCTGTAGTGCCACATTTAACTGACTTACAGCAAATGTACATGGCATTAAAAGCAGCACGCCAAGAGCGTGGTGCAATTGAATTTGAAACACTCGAAACCCGTTTTGTATTTAACGCACAACGTAAAATAGAATCTATTGTGCCAGTTATTCGTAACGATGCGCACAAGCTGATTGAAGAATGTATGATTTTAGCCAATGTATCGGCGGCTAAATTACTTGAGAAACACGAAGCAAGTGCGTTATTTAGGGTGCATGATGAACCTGATAGCGAAAAACTGGGTAACTTTACTCAGTTTTTAACTGAGTTGGGTATTGAGAGCACGCTAAGCGATGAACCTACCCCGAAAGAGATCACTCATGTATTGGCTCGTTTAGGGGACCGTCCTGAAGCTGAACTTATTCAAACTATGCTACTGCGCTCAATGAAGCAAGCGGTATATCAGCCAGATAACATAGGTCACTTTGGTTTAGCATTATCAGCTTATGCGCATTTTACCTCGCCAATTCGCCGTTACCCCGATTTAGTGGTACACCGTGCAATTAAAGCGGTGTTAAAAGCGCAGGGCCAACAAACGTCAGGTGAATACGCTTACAGCGATGATGAAGTCGATCAACTTGGTGAGCAGTGTTCTACCACTGAGCGTCGCGCAGACGATGCCACCCGTGAAGTAGCCGATTGGCTAAAATGTGAATACATGCAAGATCATGTAGGCACGGAGTTTAACGGGGTTATTTCATCGGTTACTAATTTTGGTTTATTTATTCGTTTAGATGATTTGCAAATTGATGGATTAATTCATGTTACCAATTTAGGTGATGAATACTTCCAACATGATGCGGCTAAACATTGCTTGGTGGGTGAACACACACATACGGTTTATCGTTTAGGCGATAAAGTAACTGTACAAGTTGCCTCGGTAAGCTTAGATGATCGCCGAATTAACTTAACGCTTAAAGGCGATGTGGCTCAAGATCGTTATGCGCGTCGTCGTGCGCCAAAAAAGAATGCCCCAGCAAGTGTTCGCTCGCAACTTAAAGCCGGTAAAATACCGGGTAAAAAGTCAGCAAGCGACAGTAAAAAACCAAAAGGTGGAAAAAAGCCTGCAAGTAAAACTAAAGCAGCGGGTAAATCTAAAGTAACAGCGGATGACACCACCGCGAAGAAAAAAACCAAAAAGAAAGCGGTCAAAAAGCCTAAAAGACCAGGTAAAAATGCCCGTAAACGTAGTAGCCCAGGAGCAAACAATTCGTGAGTAATGAATTAATTTTTGGCTTTCACTCTGTTGAAGCAATTTTAGCAAAAGAGCCAGAGCGCTTTATAGAAATATACGCCCTTAAGGGACGTGATGATAAGCGTTTATCGCCTGTGATTGAGCAAGCGCGTCAGTTTGGTATTTCAGTACAGTTTATGCAACGAAAAGCGCTTGATAACAAAGCGAAAGATGAACAGCATCAAGGCATTATCGCCAACGTAAAAGCGGCGAGAGTGTTTAATGAAAAAGATCTCGATGAGATCATTGAACGCGAAGACACGCCATTTTTACTGGTACTTGATGGCATTACCGATCCGCATAATTTAGGCGCTTGCTTACGTAGTGCCGATGCAGCGGGTGTACATGCGGTGATTGTTCCTAAAGACAAATCAGCAAAGCTTAATGGCACAGCACGTAAAGTAGCCTGTGGCGCAGCAGAAACGGTACCGCTTATTCAGGTAACTAACCTTGCACGTACATTGCGTGAAATAAAAGACGCGGGCGTTTGGGTTGTAGGTACTGCCGGTGAAACCGACACACATGTATTTGATGCCAGCTTAACAGGCCCAATGGCGATTGTGATGGGTGCTGAAGGCGAGGGCATGCGCCGCTTAACGCGTGAGCATTGTGATGTGCTCGTTAAAATCCCAATGGCAGGCACGGTTTCAAGTTTAAATGTATCGGTAGCAACCGGCATTTGTTTATTTGAAGTGTTACGCCAGCGCGCAGAAACAAATTAAGCCTAAGCGAATCACATAGGCATTAAAAAGCCGAGATTGATTACATCAATCTCGGCTTTTTTGTACTTTTAAGTTAGCGCTTTATTAAAAGCTGTAAGAGTAACCCATTTGTACTGAGCGTGGCTTACCAGGTTGAATACCGCCATTTGCGCGGTTAGCAATGTAGGTTTTATCAAACAGGTTATCAACGCTTAGGTATACTTTTTGATTTTCATCAATTAAGTACTTAGCAGCTAAATCCCATACAACACGGCTATCAATCGCATTTAAGCCTGAGTCAGAAAGGTCAGCATGTGCATCCGATACGTAACGTATTTGGCTGTTAACAACAAAGTTATTCACTTCGGCACCAAATGATAAAGCAACTTGGTTTTCTGGTACGTAAGGCATTGCATCGCCTTTTTCTACAGAGCCCCAAATTTCTGAATCAAATGTGTTTTTAAACTCTGAATCAGTGTAGGTGTAAGTCAGTTTAACTGGGAACGCAACTGATGCAGTATTAAACGTTCGACCAGCGCTAAATTCAAAGCCCGATACTTCTACTTCACCGTAGTTGTATTGGTCGCCAATGTTATCGTCGCTACAACCTACTGCAGCAGTACAGTTACCATGCATGTTGTCGTAATCAGAGTAGAATGCAATCACTTCACCGTTAAAGCCGTTTGCATTAAAACGAGAACCAAACTCAATGTTGACGCTTTCTTCTTCGTCTTGGTCTGCATTGCCTGGCGCTGCGGGTGCATAACCTTTTTGAATGCCTGCAAGTAACGTTACGTTGTCGTTAAGTGTGTAAGTAGCACCTAAAGACGGTACTAAAATTTCAGTATCGTTTGAAATATCTTTCGTTAAGCCTTGGCTACGAGTTGGATCTGATTTAGCCCATTCTTCACGGGTAATAGTAATGTCTTCATAACGCAGACCTGCACTCACAACTAATGCATCCATTGTCCATTCGTCTTGAATAAATAGGGTGCTTGCTTTTGCGCTGTCTAAGCGATTGCTATTAGAGCCAGGTGCGCCTTGCGAAGTAAGAGTCATGCTTAAATCTTGATTAAGCGTGTATTTGTCTTCCCACTGGAAACGATCCATTTCATCTTCGTGGTAACGTACGCCAACCGTAATGTAGTGATCGCCCGCTGGAATGTGTAATTCAGACTGCACGCCTTTGGCTTGGTAGTCGCGGTTATTAGCTTTAACACCTATGTTTTCGATACCTTCAGCCGTTGGGTTTGCTTCAAATTCACTGTATTGCTCAAGGTAGCTTTCGCTTACTTTACTGGCTTTGTACCAGTTACGGTGGAAGTCATTTAAGTAAGCGGTTGCTAAAAATTCGTAACCTTCACCAAAGCGGTATGCATAGTTTACTTGGTATGCATTATGACGGGTGTTCATCTCATCATTTTGCGATGCCGCATAACGACGGTTAGGATTTTCTTGGTAATCTGCGTTAGTTAAGCCCATGTACGTTTCGTCTGATGTTTCTTCAGAGTACTTAGCTTTAAACTCAATGTTGTGGGCATCGTTTTCACCAAAGGTATGGCCAAATTTTACCAGTACGTCATTTTTTTCAAAACCAGTGTTGTCATCGCCTACAGGTAATTCTTTAAAACCATCAGCGCCGTAAGAAAACACTTCAATTAAGCCAGCAGTGTTATTTTTTTCTTTAGCGAAGTAAGCGTGACCTTTATAGTAACCATCGCTACCAAGTGCCGCGTCAACCATACCCATAGAGCTATTTACTTCAGTTGGTAAGCTGCGAGAAAGTAAATTTAATACACCACCGGTAGTGCGCGGGCCATATTTAACTGAGGCAGCACCTTTTAATACTTCAATTGATTCCATACGACCCATAGTTGGGAAGTAATAAGCCGATGGTGCAGAATAAGGAGCCGGTGCAACGAGTACGCCATCTTCCATTACTGAAATTTTATCGTTACGGCCAGTACCTGTGCCACGCATACCAATGTTAGGACGCAGACCATAGCCATCTTCTTCTTGAACGTATACACCTGGTACAGATGCTAATACGCGAGAAATATCGGTAAATTCGAATTTTTGCAATTCTTCATCAGAGATAAATGTAGCCGATCCTGGAATATCGTTAATTGCTGCTTGTGAGCCAATAACGGTAATTTGTTCAAAGTTGCGTTCAACGCCGCTGGCATCTTTTGCCATTGCTGTAGCACTTAAAGACAGCGCTACGGCTGCAGTTAACGAGGAAACTAAAAATTTATGTGACATTGATTACCCTAAAAATAGTTCAACTACTAAAATTGGCGTAATTTAAACATGTTAACGAATGAGAATCAATATTATTAAGTTTTAGTTATATTTACATTTGCCGTAAAAATACGCTATTTTTATAACATTTTTAACTAAGTGTTTATTCTAATCTTATAAAATTAGGATAATGTAATGGCTAGTGGCAGTTAATTTAACCTGAACTCTGTGTGGGATAGATTTATTATCCAGAGTTCAGGTTATTTAAGCAGTGGGATAGCCTAAGCGCAGCTTAATAAATTCGGCGAGTTTAAATACCGCGTTTTCAGGTTCGCTGGCGGTTTTTACTAAACTAATACCTATGCTACCAAGCGCAGGTAAATGTTTAGTGTGTAAGTGATAGGCTAAATCGTTAGGTACGGTACTTTTTGCGAGCACTGTTATACCTAAGCCTTCTTTTAATGCGGCAATTAAACCGGTTAAATCGGCATTACTGTAAACAATACGATATTTAATGCCTGCTTTTTCAAGCGCCTGAGTTGCTCTGCGTCGATAAATACAGCCCTCAGGCGCGGTCACTAAGGTTACCGTTTCATTTTGTGCCAGTGATAGGTCGCCCACCCACACTAATTGGTCTTGAATAAAAATAGGGAATTTTTCTGAGTCAAGTTGCTCGTTAAGCGCTAACACTAAATCAAATTGATCTTGGCGCTCATCAGAGAGTAGGTGTTTACTTAAACGTGATTTTACTTCAAGTGATACCTCAGGGTAGAGCGCCACAAAATCGCCAATAATGGAGGGCAAAATACGCGCGGCAAATTCGCTAGGGATCCCCAAGCGCACTTTACCGGTTACACTTTCTGAGGTGAACAACTGCAAAATGGCATCGTTATGCTGCACCATTTGCTTTGCCATCGGCAGTAATAACTCGCCATATTGGTTGAGCACTTGTCGTTGCCCCTGCTTTTTAAATAATTTATAGCCGAGTAAGTCTTCTAAGCGTTTTACTTGTAAGCTCACCGCAGGTTGCGAAAGGCCAAGTAAATCGCCTGCTTTGGCAAATCCACCAACCTCAACCACCATAACAAAAGTTCGTAAACTGTCGGTTGAAATATTTTTCATATTTAAAATTACTATTTATATGGCTATATATATAAGTATTATTTATCAATTGATAAGTAATTACAATTTGTTGTTGTAAGGCTTGCGCAATATACTTTTGCTATTAAAGATTGATAGGTATTTGTTATGACTTTTAACCCGATTATGTTTGCCCGCCATAGCAACGCTAACAGCGCGGTTATAAATGCCTTACAAGCCGATAGCAGTCACGTTGTTATTGACTTTAGTGGTAGTGAAGCATCGGTATTTTTAAGTGCTATTTTAGGTCATGACCTCACCAAACTTACCGCTAGTGGCTTTGGCTTTAAAGGCACACTGGATGGCGATTTAAATTCTGATTTTAGCTACGCCGTTTACTACTTTAGCGAAACCGCCTTTCGATTTGTACTTCCAGTTAATGCTAGCCTGCAATTACAAGCGCTCATTAACGAGCAACAGCTTAGATACGATATCGACTTTGTGGTACGCACCGACTTAGCGACCTTTACTTTAAAAGGCGACAATGCATTTGATACCTTAGTTGAGGCATTTAAACTAACCCCAGGGTTACGCCTTGCTGACGCGCAGCTTTGCTATGGCGCGCAAAGTGGTGATGTGTTTGTTACTGCAGTAGATCAAAACAATGAACAGCAGTTTATTGTTATTGCTAAAACGGCCACCCTTGATAAGTGGCAACAGTATATGCAGCAACAGGGCTTTAGTGTTACCAATACTCAAGCAGCTTAACGAGTAAAAGTTAAAGATTACAATTTGGTAGGCGTATTAATGGCTACCATGTTATTCCCCCTCATTAAATTGAGGCCACGCCCACACACATGGGTCAATTTAAAAGTGAAGGAATATTATGACTTCTAAAACAGTATTACATGCAAAGCACCTTGAAGCCGGCGCAAAAATGGTTGATTTTCATGGCTGGGAAATGCCAATTAACTACGGCTCACAAATAGAAGAACACAACGCCGTACGTAACGATGCGGGTATGTTTGACGTGTCGCACATGACCATTGTTGATATACAAGGTGAACAAGCACAAGCGTTTTTACGCAAGCTAGTAGCTAACGATGTTGCTAAGTTAACCGTACCAGGTAAAGCGCTTTACACTGGCATGCTTAACGAGCAAGGCGGCGTAATCGACGACTTAATTATTTACTACTTTAGCGAAACATTTTATCGCTTAGTGGTTAACTCAGCGACCCGTGAAAAAGATTTAGCACATTTAGCTAAGGTATCGAGCGATTTTGCTGTAACGGTTACTGAGCGCCCAGAATACGCCATGATTGCGGTTCAAGGCCCTAATGCACGTACTAAAACAGCCCAAGTATTAAACGCAGACCAGCAAGCTGCAGTAGAAGGCATGAAGCCATTTTTTGGTGTTCAAGCCGGTGATTTATTTATTGCTACAACAGGTTATACTGGCGAAGACGGTTACGAAATTGTAGTACCAAACGAGCAAGCCGCCGATTTATGGCAGCAATTGCTTGATGCCGGTGTGGCGCCAGCGGGCTTAGGTGCGCGCGACACACTGCGTTTAGAAGCAGGTATGAACCTTTACGGCCTAGATATGGACGAAAGCGTATCACCACTGGCAGCTAACATGGCATGGACTATTGCATGGGAGCCAGAAGATCGTGACTTTATTGGTCGTGATGTTTTGGTAAAACAACGTGCAGAAAAAAGTACTCACAAGCAAGTAGGTCTTATTCTTGAAGAAAAAGGCGTACTACGCAGTGGTTCTAAAGTAATTGTTGATGGTGGCGAAGGTGTTATTACATCTGGCACATTCTCACCAACATTGGGCTATAGTGTTGCATTAGCACGTGTACCACGTTCAACTGGCGACACAGCTCAAGTAGAAATGCGTAAAAAATTAGTTAACGTAAAAGTAGTTAAGTCGGGCTTTGTACGTAACGGTAAATCAATAATCTAAATAATTTGGTTATACCAATAAATAAGTTAGCCTTATTCATTGGTATTCTCCCAATCTAAACCAAAGGATGAAAAAAATGAGCAATATCCCTAGCGAGTTAAAATACGCACCTTCACACGAGTGGGTTCGTAACGAAGGCGACGGCACTTACACTGTTGGTATTTCTGAGCATGCGCAAGAACTACTTGGCGACATGGTATTTGTTGAATTACCAGAAGTAGGCGACGAAGTAGATGCTGGCGAAGACTGTGCAGTAGCAGAGTCAGTAAAAGCAGCATCAGACATTTACGCGCCAATTAGCGGTGAAATTGTTGCCATTAACGAAGAGCTAGAAGATGCGCCTGAAACAGTAAACAACGACGCATACGGCGACGGTTGGTTATTCCGTATTAAAGCGTCAGAAGAGTCTGAGTTAGATAACTTATTAGACGCTGAAGGTTACGCGCATACAATTGACGAAGACTAATCGTTAATTAATAAAAGCCCCTCTATGTTAAAACATTGGGGCTTTTATGATTAAAGCGCTTATTTTTCCATACAAAGTAGGCTGCTAAATCATCACATATTTTAATCAATACTAGTTACCCATTAGTATTTGGATCATAGGAATCTGGACACATGTCAAACGCCAAATCTCTTGAACAATTAGAGCAAAAGCAAGATTTTATTCGCCGCCATATTGGGCCAAGCCCAGCGCAAGTAAACGACATGCTTAGCGCTCTTGAAGTATCGAGCGTTGAAGAGCTGATCGGTCAAACTGTACCTGCTGGTATTCGTCTTGAGCAAGGTCTTAATATCGGCGAAAGCCGCACCGAAGTTGAAACACTAAGCTACTTAAAATCAGTAGCAAGCATAAATAAAGTTTTCAAATCGTATATTGGCCAAGGCTACCACCCAACTCACGTACCGCACGTAATTTTACGTAACGTACTTGAAAACCCGGGTTGGTACACAGCGTACACACCGTATCAGCCAGAGATTGCACAAGGGCGTTTAGAGTCACTATTAAATTTCCAGACTATGACCCTAGATATTACCGGCCTAGATTTAGCAAGTGCCTCACTGCTTGACGAATCAACCGCTGCAGCCGAGGCAATGGGCCTTGCAAAACGTGTATCTAAAGCTAAAAAAGCCAATGCGTTCTTTATTGCCGACGACGTACACACGCAAACCATTGACGTAGTGAGCACCCGTGCAGAGCAATTTGGTTTTGAAATTATTGTAGGTAAAGCAGCCGATGCTGTGAACCACGATATTTTTGGTGCGTTATTCCAATACCCGTCAACATCAGGCGAAATTGTTGACATAACAGACCTAATAGCTGGCGTACAAAGCAAAAAAGCGATTGCCTGTGTAGCAGCCGACATCATGAGCTTATTACTATTAAAAGCACCAGGTAAATTAGGCGCAGATGTAGTACTGGGTTCAGCACAACGTTTTGGTGTACCTATGGGTTACGGCGGTCCTCATGCAGCATTTTTTGCAACACGTGATGCGTACAAACGTTCATTACCAGGTCGTATTATTGGTGTATCAAAAGACCGTTTAGGTAACGATGCATTACGTATGGCAATGCAAACCCGCGAGCAACACATTCGCCGCGACAAAGCCAACTCAAACATTTGTACTGCGCAAGTATTGCTAGCGAACATGGCTGCGTTTTACGCGGTATACCATGGCCCGCAAGGCTTAAAAACCATTGCACAACGCATTCACCGTTTTGCTGATATTTTAGCAACTGGCTTAAAAGCAAGAGGTGTGGCACTTAAGCACACTACTTGGTTTGACACATTAACAGTGGTTGATGAAAACAAAGCCGACGTGATTGCGCGTGCTGTAGCTAAAGGTGTTAACTTTGCTACTAACCATGCAGGTGAATACTCAATTTCAGTATCTGAAACCACAACCCGTGCAGACGTTGCTGAGTTATTTGATATTATTTTAGGCGAAGGCCATGGCCTAAGCGTAGATGCGATTGCTGCTGATGTTGAAGCAAATGGCAGCGACTCTATTCCTGCAAGCCTAGTGCGTGATGATGAAATACTAACGCATCCAAACTTTAACAGCTACCACAGCGAAACAGACATGCTTCGTTATATTAAGCGCCTTGAAAACAAAGATTTAGCGCTTAATCATTCTATGATCTCGTTAGGTTCATGTACCATGAAACTAAACGCGACCGCTGAAATGATCCCAGTTACATGGCCTGAATTTGCAAACCTTCACCCATTCTGCCCGCTAGACCAAGCAGAAGGTTATCAAGTAATGATTAACGAACTACACGATTGGCTAGTTAACATTACCGGTTACGACGCGGTTTCATTGCAACCAAATTCAGGTGCACAAGGTGAATACGCAGGCCTTATCGCAATTCGTAAATACCACGAGTCACGAGGGGATGCGCACCGTAACGTATGTTTAATCCCAAGTTCTGCACACGGTACTAACCCAGCTTCGGCACAAATGGCCAGCATGAAAATTGTGGTTGTTAACTGTGATAAAAATGGCAACATCGATATGGAAGACCTAAAAGCGAAAGCTGAAGAAGTCTCTGAAAACCTATCATGTGCCATGGTAACGTACCCATCTACTCACGGTGTATACGAAGAAACTATTCGTGAGTTGTGTGAAATTGTTCACCAGCATGGTGGCCAAGTTTACATGGATGGCGCAAACATGAACGCGCAAGTAGGTGTTACTAGCCCAGGCTTTATTGGCTCAGACGTATCGCACTTAAACTTACACAAAACCTTCTGTATTCCACACGGCGGCGGTGGCCCAGGTGTTGGCCCAATTGGTGTTAAATCGCACCTTGCGCCATTTATGCCAAACCACAGCGTAATTAACGTACCAGGTACTAATGAAGGAAATGGTGCAGTATCGGCAGCGCCTTACGGCTCTGCAGCTATTTTACCTATTTCATGGGCTTACATTGCCATGATGGGCTCTGAAGGCTTAAAACAAGCGACAGAAATGGCGATTGTAAATGCTAACTACTTAAGCAATGAGCTAAGCAAGCACTTCCCAATTTTATACCGTGGCCGTAATAATCGCGTTGCTCACGAATGTATTATTGACCTACGCCCATTAAAAGAAGCCTCAGGCATTACTGAAATGGACGTTGCTAAGCGCTTACAAGATTATGGTTTCCACTCACCAACAATGTCGTTCCCTGTAGCGGGCACATTAATGATTGAGCCAACTGAATCTGAGTCTAAGGGCGAGATTGACCGCTTTATCGAAGCGATGGTATCGATTAAAGGTGAAATTGATAAAATCATTTCAGGCGAATGGTCTATCGAAAACAACCCACTGGTATTTGCACCGCATACTCAAGCCGATGTGCTAGGTAATGAATGGGACCGCGCGTATGACCGTTTTTACGCTGCCTTCCCAGTGCCAGCAGTTGCTAAAGACAAGTTCTGGCCAACGGTTACACGTATCGATGACGTATACGGCGACCGTAATTTAGTATGTGCATGTCCTCCGATTGAGACTTATCGCGACTAATTTTTGAACTTTAATTGGTAGTAAGTTCCACTGTAGAGTGGGATTTATCAAAATTATAAAAGCCGTTGCAGCAATGCAACGGCTTTTTTGTGTGTAGTGATTAATGTTAATTATATAAACGTAGGTTGGATAGAGTTAAACGAAACCCAACAAATCACAAATATACTTACTCGTTCACAAACCAAGAGTATGTGTTATTTATTGTGGGCGTTTAGCTTGCTGGCACGCGGGCGCATGCCCTAATAGATGTTTGAGATTACTATTACAGATAATGTGAATGCGTCTCGCATCTTTAGAAATTAGAAACCTTACTCAATTTTTGTCGTTGAGGTGACGACAGCCAAAACGGGGCTGCTGTGCCCTCTCTATTCGCGAACTTCTTCTTATATTGCGGCACAATACCGAGTTAGACATCGTTGTAATTTAGCCCGATCTTATAATAGAAAGGAATGCTGAAAATACATTTAAATATTATAAAGCAATAATAAGTTATCGTTTTACGGTAATTTTAATTGTTTTTTTAGTTTTTGAGTGTCATAGTGATTTTTTAATAGAAGGAATTTAAAATGAAACGCGAGTTACTTACTCTTGCTACTATAGTGTTAGTTGTGCTGCAAACTGCATGCACAACAATTTCGATTGAAGAGTCAAATTTTCTGAACCCAGATCAAAAAGTACAGGTTACAAAGCTGCGTAAAATTGAGCAAACAGCGACAACAGAAGATATAACTATAAATGGGTTTGACGATGTGACGTTGAGTGGCACCTTGATAAAGGTTGATGATGCGCAAGCAACGGTTATTTATTTTGGTGGTAATCAATTTCGTGTAAGCGTTGCTGGAGGTAGATCTGCACAACAAATACTGCCAATGAATGTAAATATCTTAATGGTTGATCATCGAGGTTACGGTAATAGTGAGGGCACGCCGACAATTGAAAACTTAAAGCGTGATGCATTGTCAGTTTATGATTATGTTGCAACCCGTACAGATTTAAAAAGCACTCCGACTATTTTACATGGACACTCTTTAGGCAGCATGATTGCAGGGTATGTTGCAAGCGAGCGGCCTGCTGATGCGCTAGTACTTGAAGGAAGTATTACTAATGTAAAGCAAATGACATCGCAACGTATGCCTTGGTTTGTAAAGCCATTTGTAGAGGTTAATTTTAGTGATGAGCTAGCTAGGGTTGATAATTTAAAGGTAGTGGAATCATTTACTGCTCCGCTTTTAATAATTACCGGAGAAGATGATACTCAAACACCTCCTGCTTTAGCTGAAACTTTATACCAACATGCACTTTCAAAGCAAAAGCAATTATATATTGTAAAAGGCAAGCACCATGGTAATGCATTGACTGGTGATAAGTTACAGCTACATTATCAGCGATTAGTAATGCAGTTAAAAGCAAAGAAATCTTAAAATGAAAAGAATAGTAATGATGAGTAACGTAATATTAGCGTTACTTTTTTTGACCCTAACTACTTTATTAATTACCGCCGTTGTATTGTTACTTAATGGCAGTGATGTTTTAAACTTTACTCAAGCTAACGGTACCCACTTGTGGATAGGGCTTGAAGTTACCGGTTCTTGGAAAAGTACTGCAAGCACATTAACGTCAAACAGTTTTAATGCAATGACGTGGTTAGCGTTACCGCAAATGTTGCCATACATTATTGTAAATCTGATTTTAATTCGCTTGTTTATGCTTTACCGTAAAGGATTGTTTTTTAACTTAAAGAATATTCAATGCTTTAAATGGCTTGGTGGCTTATTATTACTGCAATTTATATTTGTGGCTTTTTATCCCGCGTTGTTGGTAACACTGCTCAATATGTTCTCAGGTAGTGAGCTTAAACGAGCTGTAGTGATTCAAGACACCGATATCATAGGCTTTATAGTTGGGCTTATTATTTATGTTATTGCATGGATAATGAAACAGGCGCAACAGCTGCAACAAGAGCAAGAGTTAGTAATTTAATGGCAATAATAATTGATTTAGATGTGATGCTCGCAAAGCGTAAAATGAAGTCGGCAGAGCTTGCCGAAGCAATTGGGATTACCCCACAAAATTTATCTGTATTAAAATCGGGCCGTGCAAAGGCTGTACGATTTACAACGCTCGACGCTATTTGCAAATACTTAGATTGCCAACCTGGTGATATTTTACGCTTTGAAGTTGATATTGACTAAGTCGCATACTGACTAGTAAAAATGCTCCCTTTAGGGTTTGACCCCGTTTCACTCTCCTCTTCTATAACTAATTGTTTAACAGTACCTAATTTAGGATTAGTATTAGTTACTACTTAAAACAATAATAAAATAAGTGCTAGAAATAGCCTTTAATAAAAGAGGTATTCATGGAAGATCTATTTATAGGTTTATTTGCAAATGTCGGCGTTATATTAGTTTTAGTTTTGATATTAAAAGCACTTAAAAAAGTTGATTTAAATCTAATGTGGTCTTTGATTTCGTTAGGTATTTTAGTTTGCTACTTTTTTGCTTTGTTTAAAGGTGGGAAGGTTATCCCCTTGGAAATGCTTTTTCCTGATATGTCGTGGAATTGGTCTGGAAAAGTAGCGGCAATAATCCTTTGGTTAGTCGTACTATTGGCTTTAGTTAAATTTAAAGCTAACTTTCGTATTGCGGATGCTGGTTTTACTTTTAGGCAAAATGAAAACTCTATAAAACCCGCTTTTACAGTTATGTGCTTGTTTATCATTTTACAGATAGTTGTATCACTATTTTGGAGTGGTGAACCTAATTACGATTTAGAAACCTTACTTTATCAGGCAACAATGCCTGGCTTTGATGAAGAGCCAATGTTTAGAGGGATTCTTTTATTTTGTATATCTTTGGCAATCATATCAGAACGCTATAATTTAGGTGGTGCGTCAATTAACATTGCAGGGTTGCTCTTAGTGGTGTTATTTGGACTAGTTCATGGGGTTATGTTTAATGGTGGAGAGTGGCACTTTTCTTTCCCCGCTATTTTATTAACAGGCGGCTACGGCATTATTTTACTTTGGCTAAGAGAGCGCACAGGGAGTTTGGTGTTTCCTATTTTAGCCCATAATAGTGTTAACTTTATTGGGCAGCTAATCTAATTAAAAGTTTAATTTAAGAGAGGTAAAATCTTGTGTAAGTTTTTACCTCTTCACCGGCAGCAGTCAAAAGGGCTCGTTTGCAGGTGACCACAAGTCATTCATGCCTGCAATTTGAGCTCCTTTTATTACCTATGCTTTTAGTGGTTTGTACTGCTAAACCTGCTGCCGAACACTACTCAGCTTGAAAGCATGAGAAGCCCAGCACTTACACTTTAAACTGTTGTACCAGTTTTAATAAGTTATTGCCTAGTATTGCCATTTCGTTACTTGCTGTTGATGTTTGCTCAGTTGCAGCTGATGATTGCTCTGTCACTTGTTTAATATTAACAACGTTGCGGCTGATCTCATCTGCGACCACGGCTTGTTGTTCAGCGGCTGAGGCTATTTGCGCGTTCATATCATTAATTGCGCTGCTGTAGTCATTGATTGTTCGCAGGGTTTCACCTGTTTTACTCACTTTTTCAACAACTAAGTCTGTTTGTTGTTGGCTTTTGGTCATTACCTCAATGGCGGTTAATATTCCGGATTGAAACTTATCGATCATTTGTTCTATGTTGGTGGCCGACTCTTTAGTTCGTTGTGCTAAGGTTCTTACTTCATCAGCAACTACTGCAAAACCTCGGCCTTGCTCACCCGCTCTTGCGGCTTCAATGGCGGCATTTAATGCCAATAAGTTTGTTTGTTCAGATACGCCTTTAATAACATCTAATATGGTACTTATATTTTCGCTGTCGGCTTGTAGCTTTTCAATTGCAGAGGCGGATTGATTAATTTCTTTAGTAAGGTTATCAACCGCGTGAACTGTTTCGTTCACCATGCTTTCACCGGCTTTAGCATTATTATTTGAATCACTTGCTGAACTGGCTGCATTTTCTGCGCTATTTGCAACGTCTTGAATTGTTGCATTCATTTGCGTCATAGCGGTGGCAACTTGTTGCGTTTCATCATGCAGCTTTTTAACTGCTGCACTTGTGGTGTTACTAACTATTGAAAGCTCTTCGGAAGTTGATGCAACCTGAGTGGTTTCAGATGCCACTGAGGTTATTGTGGTGCGAATTTTAGCAACAAATTTATTAAATGCGCGGGCAACGTCGCCGGTTTCATCTTTTGATGAATCGTCGACTGTTACGGTTAAATCACCTTCGCCATCGGCAATATCGTTCATTCTATGTGAAAGGCGATTAAGTGCGCCGGTAATTCTCGAAGAGATAAAAATGGCAATAACAATACCTGCGATTAAGCCTGTAAGGGTAATGACAAGCATTAAGCTATATGCAGAGGAGTGCCGTGCTTGAGCTTCTAACTCGTCATTTGCCATATCTTGTTCGATTGCATTTACTAAATTAGCCATTTGAGAAATGGCTAAATCGTTTAGCCTCCTGCCTTCATTTTTAGATAAGACTATTGCTTTGTCGTTTAAATCAGCTCTTGCTAGATCACGAATTTGAAGATTTACCTCAATATATTCATCCCATGTCGCGGCAAATTCATCGAGTAAACGTTTACCGTTGTCATTAACTAAATTGCGAAGAGTTGCACGTCGCTCTAGCATTTCATCTCGCGTTTGAGCTATGAAGTCGGCGTATTCATCCATGGCTGCTTTTGAGTCTGCCAAAATTATATTTTTTTCAGCTCGAGATACAGCTAAAGCGCCTTGATTGACTCTAGCTGCCAGTTTTACTTTTTCAGCTGAAACATTAATTATTTTACTCATCTGATCATTCATTATGGAAAGGTTATATATACCAATCCCAGCAGTAACAATTAGCATGATGATTATTAGACTAAAACTCGCTAATAATTTTGCTTTAATTGAAGTGAAACCAATCTGATTTAAATTTGAGATCATTTTTAAATTCCTTTTGGCAGTCCATTTATCGACTTGTATCTTTGAAAAATAACAGGTTCGTTGTAGCACCACTAATTAATAAACTGTAGAACAAAAATTTAATAAATAAAGGTTGGTTTTTAATCAGGTTAATTGTGTTATTTTTGATAGACGAGAGAGTTATGAACTTTATTTATTATAATTCCCCGACTTTAATGATTAATATTTTATAAATAAAAGTGTGATATTTTGGGGTTTTTTTTCTTTTTTTATTAAATAGTTAGGTTTTTAAGGCTACTTTTTAAATTATCACCGCTTAGGGCTAAACAGTGATAATTGAGAATGAAAAGTCAGCCAGCGAGTAAGGAATTGAGCTGACTTGACTGTATTTAACGTTTACTCTGCGGCGTGGGGTAAAACAAATGAGAGTGTGGCTAAATGCTCGGTTTTATCAAATACATTTAAATTCGTGCTTTTTTCGTCGTAGATTGCGGCTATTACGTTTAAGCCTTGGTTACGCAATGGCAATGTGACCAAGCCGTCATCATTACTAACTATTGCTTCTTGATCTGGATCGTTTACTAAATCATTGATTACTTTAGCACCTTGAACAGCTTTACTATTGAAAGTTATGCGGTAACTAACCATAGCTCCTTTTTGATCTGAAAATTCTTCGCCTACAGGAAGAATTTGCAATTGCTGATTTTTAAGCGCAGGTACTTGGGTAAGCGGGCCACGTAAATGTACTGCGTACTTTTTAGTATGTTCGCTTAATAGTGCATTGGGGATTGCATCTCGACCTTTAGCAAACCATTTACCTTCCTTTGTTTTACTCCATAACCCATTATCGAGCATGCCAGTAACCGCATAAACGGTTTTATCATTTAGCAGCATCATAGGCCCTGACTCAACAAGCTTTACGTTTTGTTGTTGCCAGTTTTTGTTATAGCCAGTAATGCTTTTAATTTTATTTTGTCGTTTTACGGTATCTAAATCTTGTGCGCCTTCGCCATATATAAAGGCCAACTGTGATGAGCGCTCTGCAAACCATATTGCATGGGCCTGTGTTTGTTCGCTGTATGCGCTTGATATTGATGTGACTAATGCCATGCAGGTGAAAGGTAATATTTTCATTTTTTTCTCTAAATTTTAGGAGGTATTTATTTTTCGATGTTGAATACGTTTAATTCAAAAAGAAAAAACAGCCTCTAATAACTTTGTAAAATTTGTTGCTGTAGGGTAGCTCTTTTTATTCTACTTGTATATTATTGCAAATAACAATAATTACCATTTGTATTTCATGTTTATTTAATCGGCCTTACTAAAAAAATTTTAGTAAAAACTTAACCGATTAAGCTTGCATGATATCTAAGAGATAGAATGAACTTAATAAATCGATACCAAATATCTGCCATATCAATTGCTATAAGTACCATTTTAGCGCCTTCTGTATACGCAGCTTCAGCGTCAGCTAACATAGAGAAAATAGCGGTTACGGGTGTTAGACAAGCTTTTCGTGGCGATGTGCCCTTAAGCGAGCAACCACAAAGTATTGAGTTTATATCAGCAGAAAGCCTCGATGACGCAGGAGTGACTACACTCACCGATATATTTGATCTAACGCCGAGTATTTCTGAACAAAATGATTTTGGTGGATTGTGGGAAAGCTTTGCAATACGTGGCTTAGTAGGCGATGAGAATATTCCTTCAGGCTTTTTAATTAATGGTTTTTCATCGGGTCGAAGTTTTAGCGGTACCCGCGATACCAGTAATATTGATTATGTAGAAGTGATGAAAGGGCCTGGCTCTGCTCTTTATGGTCGCTCTGAGCCTGGCGGTACTATTAATATCATCACTAAAAAGCCACAGTTTGAAGAACAAGGCTCTTTGAAAGTATCTGCAGGGAGCTGGCAGAGTTATCGCGCTGAAGGTGACTACACTAATGCTATTACCAATGAACTCGCTTTTAGAGTAAATGGTGCAATTGAAGACGGTGAGGGTTTTAGAGACTACCACGAAAATAAAAAAACGGTGATCACACCTTCAATTCTTTGGTTAATATCCGACACAACAAAATTAAATTATGAACTAGAGTATGTTGATCAGAGTGTGACGTTTGACCGTGGCATTGTTGCCCTAGACGGGAAGATAGACGCATTACCTATTGAAACGTTTTTAGGTGAGCCAAGCGATAAACCAACAGAGGTTGATGCGATTTCTCATCAACTGACTTTTGAGCATCAAATAGGGCAATGGTCACTTTTAAATGGGCTTAGCTATAGCGATTCTAAATTTATAAGCGAATCGAGTGATGCTGAACTCGCCCCTAGCAGGCAGGTTTATTTTACTGACGGCGAAACTTTAAGTCGGCAACATAACGAGCGTGATTTTCAAACTAAAAATATTTCAGCCCGCACTGAGATAAGTGGTAGCGTTACTGCTGCTGGGTTTACCCATCATTTATTAATAGGTGCCGATGCCAGCAAGTTTGATTTTGATAAACTTTGGTATAGATATCGCCCTACGCTTGAAGATACGCGCTATGCCATTAATATGTATAACCCCGAGTATGGGCAAACAGCACCCGAAGGTTCACTTTTATTTAACAGCACTGAAGTACAGCACAGCTATGGGATTTATATTCAAGATCAAATCGAAGTCACTGAGCAGTGGAAAGTACAAGTGGGCGGTCGTTATGATTGGTTTGATCAGCAAATAGATAATCATATTAATCAAAGTCAGTCTAAAAGCAATCAGAGTACATTCAGCCCACGAGTAGGCTTAGTGTATGCTTACTCAGACGACATACAGTATTACAGCAGTTACTCTGAAGGTTTTAGGCCAAACAGTGGTTACGATATAAATGGTGATGCATTTGAGCCAGAATCAACAACCTCTATTGAGGCGGGTGTTAAATTTAGCACCGATACCCTAAATGGTAGCTTTACTGTATTTAGCGCCGAAAAAAGCAATATGTTGACCACAGATTTGCAAGCAGGCGTATCGACGGCGTTAGGTGAGGTAACTAGCGAAGGCGTTGAGTTTGATTTACACGGTTATATTACAGAGCGCACCTCATTTGATTTGGCCTATACCTACACAGATGCAAAAACAGCAAACGACACGGTTAATACAGATTGGTGGGTAAAATTACCAAAAGGTAGCCCTTTACTTAATATTCCTAAACACAGTGCAAATGCACGTATTAAAAGAGAATTGAATGATTTAATCGATTTAAATGCAAGCGTTGGTATAGCTGTTCAGTATGAGGGGGAACGCTTAGGTGAAACCATAGACCCTACGTATTACTTACCTTCGTATACACTGGTGAACCTGTTCGCAACTTACAACGTTAATGAAGATGTGATTGTACAACTGAACATTAATAACGTACTGGATAAAGAATATTACTCAAATTCTTACTCTGCAATTTGGACTCAACCAGGTGAGCCAGTCAATTATAAACTGAGCTTAAAATATAACTTTTAACTTACCCTTGGGGCAGGCTTAAAGATGCTTGCCCCATCACCTTACTCAGGCTGTGCTTCTGTTCCAAGTAAAGCGTCAATGTAGGCGAGTTCTTCGCTAAAAATACCACTGAAAAATGCATTCTGTTCAATTATTAAGGCGTCATTAGGTTGAGCTTTGTAGCTTTGCTGGCATCTGATAATTTCACGGGTTAACCACGAGCACTCATTGCTTGCAGTGTTTATAGCTGTTTTTAAAAAAGAGGGCCATTTGATTTTTTGTAAATTAAAGCGATAGAGCATTACAGCTATACGCCCATAGGCTTGTTGCTTTTGTGATGGTGGGTTACCACCCGTTACTGCATCATTGTTTAATAGTTTGCTGTTGAACAGTGCTTGTTGCAGCGCGACTTGCTGTGGCTTACTTAAAAAAGTCGTTGTCATAATGCGTGAGTAGCCTTGGTTGCAATAGAAAATAGCATTTAGTATTAAAGGCTAAGCAAGGCGTTTTACGACTCAAGCAGCACCGAAAAAATGCAGCAACAGTGATAACAAAGTTGGCCTGACTCTTTACTGAATTATCAAAATACAATTGTAATTGGTTAGATAGTTTTGAAGTATATTAGCATCAATATTTTAATATTAAGGCAGCCAATAATTGAATTGGGTAATTTGCTAAGTGATTGTAATTAAATAGGTTTTTAAAGTAATGAAGATGTTTTTATCATTTTTTAAAAATCTTTTATATTGTCATATCTAATAATTTACTAGGTCAAATCTATCACTCATCCGCAGAGACAGATGTTATTGCTTAAGGTGTTTTATCTGTTGAGTTATCAATCTGCGCTAGGTGTTACTGAGAAACATGAGTTGTATACTTTATTAAGCTGTGGGCGTTATGCAGTAAGCCTTTTAAAGAAACTATGCCCAGATAAAGGGAGTAAATTTTCATTATCTAAACTTACATGTGCAAAAGCAGAACGCTATTTTAAACAAGAAAAAAGCTGAGTAGCATCTTGCGTTCAAACCTTTCTTAACCCTCAATACAGACAAAGTTCTCACTAAATCTATCATTGTAAAAATACAGTAATAATGAAAATCAGAACAAGCTGATTGCTTAGTAATTTAATAAAATGATGCTCTGAGGAAAGCTTACATTTGTTGTGTAATTTTTATAGTTTGTATTGGTGAAATATTTTCATTTCTTTCTTAATTATTGATTTTAAAACTATTTATAGATGGTCTTTATTTTGCTTGGTTATTGTTTTTTAACCCTATAAAAATATAGCAATCAAAAAATTATTTAAGGAAGAAAAGTTATGGCAGAGTCATTTAAGTATGCAAATAATAAAGGACATGCAGGAGAGCTTCATCAAAAAGCTAATAAAGACCATCCAGTAATGACAACCGCACAAGGTTGCCCTATCAGTGACAATCAAAATTCATTAAAAGCAGGTCAACGCGGACCAGGACTATTGGAAGATCATGTGTTACGAGAAAAGTTGTTTCACTTTGATCACGAGCGAATTCCTGAGCGAGTTGTTCACGCAAGAGGGTATGGTGCACATGGTTACTTTGAAACGTATGATGCTTTAGATGATTTGACTTCTGCTGATATTTTTCAACGTAAAGGTGAAAAAACACCTGTTTTTGCACGCTTTTCAACAGTGGCGGGTAATCAGGGCTCGCCTGATTTAGCACGTGATGTGCGAGGTTTTGCCGTTAAGTTTTATACGCAGGAAGGTAATTGGGATCTGGTAGGCAATAATATCCCAGTTTTTTTCATTCAAGACGCGATGAAGTTTCCCGACCTTATACATAGCGCAAAAGCAGAACCAGATCGTGGTTTTCCACAAGCGCAAACAGCCCACGATAATTTTTGGGATTTTGTAAGTTTGTCGCCAGAATCCATGCACATGGTTATGTGGGCAATGTCAGATAGAGCTATCCCGCGCTCATTAAGGTTTATGGAAGGGTTTGGCGTTCATACTTTTAAGTTTATTAATGCACAAGGTGAAGAAAAATTTGTTAAGTTCCACTGGAAACCTAAAGGCGGTATGCAGTCAGTGGTTTGGAATGAGGCATTGAAATTAAATGGCGCTGATCCTGATTTTCATCGTCGTGATATGTGGGAATCAATTAATAATGATGACTATCCGGAATGGGAGCTGGGCATTCAAGTATTTGATCAAAAATTTGCTGAAGAGTTCGAGTTCGATGTTTTTGATGCCACTAAACTGATACCCGAAGAGCAAGTACCAGTTAAAGTTATTGGTAAAATGGTACTCAATCGAGTCGTAGACAACTTCTTCGCAGAAACCGAACAGGTTGCATTTTGTACTCAAAATATAGTGCCTGGGCTTGATTTTACTCCCGATCCTTTATTGCAGGGCCGTAATTTTTCGTACCTAGATACACAAACCAAGCGGTTAGGTGGCCCTAATTTCACACAAATTCCTGTTAATGCACCAAAATGCCCGATGAGACATTTTCTTCAAGATGGCCACATGGCAATGCAGAACCCCAAAGGCCGGGTTAATTACGAACCTAATTCATTCAGCGGGGGTGAAAACAACCCGCGAGAGTGCCCTGTACACGGATTCAAAAGCTCAGAATCTGAAACTGACGGGGGTAAATTACGCTATCGCTCAGAAACATTTAGTGATCACTATAGCCAAGCGCGCCAATTCTATTTAAGTCAAACTGACATTGAGCAAACGCATATTCAAGATGCTTTGATTTTTGAGTTATCTAAAGTAGAGCATTTACGTATCAGAGAACGCGTGGTTTCTCATCTGTTAAACATTGATAACAAGCTTGCTGAGCAAGTTGCATTGGGTTTAGGTTTACAAACTATGCCAGATGCCGCAGAAGCTGCACTTGATACCCGTCAAGATTTACCAGTATCTGATGCGCTAAGTATTTTAAAAAATGCGCCAAATACATTTAAAGGCAGGAAGCTTGGTATATTAGTAAGTGATGGTTTTGATGCTGAAACCTTTAATTTATTAACACAAAGCCTTAAAGAGGAAGGTGCAAGTCATGAAGTTATTGCGGCTCAAGTTGGTGGTGCTAAAAACAGTAATGGCGAGGTTGTTGAGGCCGATCAAGTGATTAATGGCGGTCCTTCGGTGCTTTACGACGCAATAGTTCTGCTTACCACTAATGAAGGCGCTAAAAAGTTTGCTGAAATACCGGAGGCGAAAGATTTTGTCAGTGATGCTTATGCACATATGAAGTATATCGGCTTTAGTGATAAAGCAACTCCTTTAATCGAGGCTACGGGTTTAAATGGACAGCTTGATGATGGCTGGTTGGATTTAAATAAAATTTCCGCAAGTGAGTTTGTCTCAAAAATTCGTAATCTTAGGTATTGGAGCCGATAAATCGCATAAATTGGGGCTAGTGAGAACTCGCCCTTGTTATTGATGGCACCGTTTGATTTGAGGATTACAAAAATTTAAAGGAATAAAATGAAACTAATTTATGTCGATGATAACTTGCCGGGTATTACTCGAAAGAGGCATGAAAACCAATGGGTTTATTATGATCCTGCAGGAAAGAAAATACATGATAAAGATGAAATAGAGCGGTTAGACAGTCTCGCTTTTCCCCCCGCATACAAAGATGTATGGTTATGCCCAGAAGAAAATGGGCATATTTTAGCTACTGGCTACGACAACAAAGACCGCAAGCAATACTTTTATCATCCCGAGTTTAGGGAGCAGCAAGAGCTTAAAAAGTTTGAAGCATGTGTTTTATTTGGAAATAAACTGCCTTTGTTAAGAGCAAAACTATCGGAATATTTGCGAGGTAATGAACTTGATTGCCAGCGCACAATTGCAGCCGTTGTACGTTTAATGGACCTTGGAGCTCTGCGCGTTGGTTCTAAAAAAAATGCCAAACATAACAATAGTTTTGGTGCTACGACATTACGTAGCCGGCATGCAAAACTAACGGGTAAAAATATTCGCTTAAAGTATAAAGCAAAATCCGGTAAGCAAAGAGAAGTGAATATAACAGATAAAGTGCTTAGCTCTATCATACAGCAGTTGCAAGATTTGCCTGGGCAGAGCTTATTCCAATATATCGATGAAGGCGAGTGTTGTGATGTTACCTCCAAAGAAGTGAATGAGTTTATTCAAAGTGTTATGGGTGAGCAGTTTAGTGCAAAACATTTTAGAACATGGCGGGCCAGTGTTTTGGCATTTGAAGTCTTACATAAATCAAACGGCCAGCTTTCGCTTAAAGATATGTTAGGTAGCGTTTCAAGTAATTTAGGGAATACCCCAGCAATAGCTCGTAATTCATATATTCATCCAAAGTTGATTGAGCTGTGTAAAGGAGGTAAAGAAGCTCTAAAGGACTTTAATAACTTAGACAAACTACCCCGTAAGACTAAGTATCTAAGTCGCTATGAGCGTGGGTTGTTGATATTTTTAGAAGAACAAAGCTAATAACGTTAATCTCTTTGTAATTCTACTCATATTTCAATCGCTTGAGTTATACCTATGTGTGTGAACTTTTTACAACTTCTAGCAACTTTTACTTTAAAACGTAGAGTTCTACTTTGCTTTTTTTATTTATCTTTCTGATTTTAAAGGATTAAAACTTTGGTTTGAATGTTGCTAATTACTAAGCGTACTTTCTTAAACAAATAAAGGAGTTATTATGAGTACTGTTATTACTGGGTTATTCGATAATGCATCACAAGCAACATTAGCCATTTATAGATTAGAAGCTTTAGGTGTAAGTGAGGCGGATATAAGCATTGTTGCTAACGACTCGTATACAAAGGAAGACTTTGCTGTAGATGAAGGTACCAAAGCTTCAGAGGGCGGTTTGCTGGGCGCTGCATCTGGTGGCGTGTTAGCGGCAATTATTGGTGGTTTTACCGCTGTTGGTGCAGTCGCTTCGGGTGGTGCAGGCTTATTAGTCGCAGGTCCTTTGGTTTCAGCACTTGCAGCTGGTGGCGCCGGTGCTGCCGTTGGTGGGACTCTAGGTGCAGCAATCGGCGCATTTATTCCAGAACATGAAATTAAGTATTATGAAGACGCAATTGAGAAGGGTTCAATACTCGTCGGTGTTAAATATAACAGCGATAACAAAAATAGTATTGAAGAAATTCTTGATAATGCTGGTGCAAGCAAGGTTTCAAAAGCGTAATATTTCAGGATGCACTATAAGTATCTAAAAAGTATAAAGGTGGAACTGCGTTCCATCTTTTTACGCGTTTGATTTTTAAAACTATCTGAGCTTAGTATATTAATCTATATGGAAACCAATGAATTATTTAGCTCACCTTTATTTAGCAAAGCCTACGGCTGATTCTCATTTTGGCAACTTACTGGGAGATTTTGGTGGTCAACGACAGCTAACATACATACCGACAAGTGTTAAAAGTGCGCTAGGTAACCATTATTTAGTGGATAAATTTACTGATGCACACCCTTTAGTTAAAGAAGCTAAACAGCTTTTTTCACCCAAGCGCAGGCGCTTTGCAGGCGTGGCTGTTGATGTGGTGTTTGATCATTTTCTGATTGCGCATTGGCAGCAGTTTAATAACCAATCACTGATTGATTTTAAGCAAACCAGTTATGCGCTTTTGGATAAGCGTATACCTGTAATGCCTACACGAATGCAACGTGTAGTAACCAGTATGACACAAAACGATTGGTTTAAAGAGTATGAAAGCGTTGATGGGGTTGGGCGGGCGCTTGATAATATTGCTAAACGGGTTCGCTTTACTAATAATTTTGCAGGCACCGCTGAAGATATAACCCGACATTATAGTGAGCTAGATGGACTGTTTTTAGCGTTTTTTCCTGAGCTAATTGAACACGTTAATAAGTTTAATTTGGAGAGCGCACCAAAGTAGAGTGAGCTTACAAAATAAGTGGTTTAGTCGTCTGCTCCTTTTAAGGTAAATACTAAATGTTTACGCATATCTTTTAAAATTACGCCTTTTTTAAGCATTGCACCGCTTAAGCGCTTTTGCCATTTTAATAACTCAGGCTCTGCCGCAGTTAGTGCCTGTTGGTTTTCAAACTGAAAACACATTAGTAAAGAGCCCGGAAATAAATGATATTCCACATCAAACCAGCACTGCAGCATACCTGGAATTTCAGCACGGCCTTGCTCTTCTATTTTGTCAGCAACATTGAGGACGAGTGCTTGTTGTTTAACTTGCACAGCAGATAGTTTTTTCATGGGAGAAGATCCAATTTAGAGGCTAAGAATACAGCCGGAATAATGCATTATACCCAAGCTTTCAGGGTGATAACAATGTTAGCCATACTTTAAATTAGATGGCTCATAGTGAAGACTGATTGTGGTTAGTTTAGTAGTTCAATCGGTTTGAATACACTATTTATCAAGGGAAATTATGAATCATATAGTTGTTTTTTTAGTTATTATTTTTATGCTGTCAGGGTGCTCTGAAGAGCAAGTTCCTGAGCAAAAATTAAAACCTGTTTCTGCCATTGAGTTAAAAAAAACTAACTCGTTTGATAGTCGTATTTTGTCAGGTGTTATTCAACCTGCAGATACAACGACCTTAACATTTGAGGTTAGCGGAAAGGTTGAAGACGTTTTTTTTGATATTGGTGAAGCTTTTGATAAAGGTGAGCCCCTCGCCAAACTAGAACAAACAAAGTATTTATTGGCAGTGCAAGAGGCCAAAGGACAGGTCTCTAATGCAAAGGCTACGATGCTAAATGTTAAGCAGGATTTTGAACGTAAAGCGTCACTGGTTGATGATGGTGCGGTGTCTGGCGCGCAATACGATGCTGCAAAGTCTCAATATGAGAGCGCCAAGGATAAAGTCGATATTGCTCAAGTGCGATTAGCGATGGCAAAAGAAAAGTTAAAAGATACTACATTGATTGCGCCCTATGCTGGGACTATCTCAAAACGTAATATTGAACCTTCGCAACAAGTTAGCCCTAATATCTCGGCACTTTTAATCCAAGGTAAAGAAAGTTTTGAAGTCTCAGCGCTTGCGCCTGAAGGGCTTCTCTCCTCGTTAACTATTGATAAACCGGCAAAGGTAACTATTTCAGCTTTAGATAAATCGTTGAATGCTAAAATTAAAGAAATTGGCTCAGCTGCTCAAGGAGCGAATGCTTTTCCTATTATTTTAAAAATCTCAGCTAATGATATCGCAGGTATCAGAACGGGTATGAGTGCAGAAGTGCAATTTAAACAACAGCAGGGAGAAAGCGATGGTTTTATGGTGCCTGTAAGTGCAATCATGGCAAAAGAAAATAACCAACACTTTGTTTTTAAACTGATAACAACAGCGCAAGCTGACTACGTTTTACAAAAAACAACAGTGGATGTAATGAAATTTTTTGCGCAAAAAGCGCAAATTAAAGGAGATTTAAAAGAGGGGGAACAAATTGTTAACGCGGGAATGGCTTTTTTACACGATGGGCAAAAAGTAACGCTTATCGAAGGCGAAATTAAGCGACTTAACCCATAACCCGTGACGGAGATTTAAAACAATGAAGATCCCTACTATTTCAGAGCTTGCTCTTGATCATAATCGCCTTATGTTAGCTATTGTTTTTGGCCTTATGTTATTTGGCGCCTTTAGTTATTATCAACTACCAAAGCAAGAAGATCCTAAAATAAAAATTCGTGAAGCTGTTGTCACAACAGCTTATCCGGGGATGAGCGCAAAAAAAGTAGAGTTGTTGATCACTAAAACACTCGAAGAAGCTATTCGTGAAATGCCCAGTATTGCCGAAATTCGCTCAGTATCTATTCCTGGTCGTTCTATTATTCACGCTGAGCTTAAGCAAAGTGTTGAGCAAAGTGAGTTTGATCAACAATGGGATAAACTGCGCGATCAAATAAACGCAGTGCGTGATGACTTACCCAATGGGACATTGCCTTATGTAGTAAACGATGATTTTGGTGATGTTGCCGTATTAACAGTGGCACTTATTGCTGATCCTGCCTACAGTATGGGCGATCGCCAAGATGTGGCGCAACACATTGCTGATATGCTGCATCAAGTTGAGGGCACTAAAAAAATTGATATTTTGGGCATTCAACAAGAGCGTATTTTTATTGAAATTGAAAATGCTAAGCTCGCTCAACTGGGTATTGCACCTGAACAATTAATTGCCGCTTTGAAAAACCAAAATATTATACGCCCTAGTGGGGTTATTGACGCCAATGGCAAAAACTTTATTATTCAACCTTCAGGAAATTACCAAAACCTTGCCGATATTAGAAATACACTTATCAGTGTGCCTAACCAGCCTGAAACAATATTGCTGCGCGATATTGCTAAAATAAGCCGTAAAGTGGTCGATCCCCCATCAAGAACAAGCTATTACAATAATCGCCAAGCCATTATTTTTGCCATATCTAAGGATGAACAAGCGGATGTGCTTAAGTTCACTCCTAAAATAGAAGCGATGATAGCTCAAATTAACCAAACTATTCCTGCAGGCTATCAATTAAAAAATATTACGCGCCAAGCCGATGTGGTTGAAGATGCAGTATTTGGTGTGACTTTTAGTGTTTTGCAAACCATCGTTATAGTATCAATTGTGGTAGTGATGTTTTTAGGCTTACGCACTGGTCTGATTGTGGGCTCGATTGTGCCAGCAGCGATTTTAATTACGCTTTCAGTTATGAACTTTATGGGTATTCCATTAGAGCGTATGTCGCTAGCTACTTTAATTATTGCGCTTGGTCTTTTGGTTGATGATGGCATAATAATGGCTGAAGATTTTAAAAAGCGTATCGAAGATGGCGAAACGCGTGATACAGCTGTACGTAATACCTCCGGCACTCTTGCTATACCGTCTTTAACTTCATCATTAACAACTATTCTTGTGTTTTTACCTCTTATGTTGGCACAAAGTAGTGCCGGTGAATATACGCGCTCGATCTCCTTGGTGGTGCTAATTGCATTACTTACTTCTTGGGCGCTAAGCCTGACATTTACTACTTATTTATGTCATCGCTTTGTTAAAAAAGAAACGAGGCAAAAGCAAAATATTGTTCGACGTAAAATTAATCGCTTTTTTGATAGCCTCACCCCGGTTTACGAAAAAGCATTACGACAAATTATGCGTGCGCGTATTGCGTTTGTTGTTGTTATTTTAGGACTATTTTTGGCAGGGGGCTGGGCTATGAGTCTAGTGCCTGCAAAGTTTTTTCCAGATTCTGATCGAGCACAAATTTTAGTGTACCTTGATATGCCAGCGGGTACTTCAATGCGTAAAACTGACGCAACGGTGCAGGCTATTTCAAAAAAATTGGATGATAAAGAACACTTTCCACATATTGAAAAATATGCGGCCTATGCTGGATTTGGTGGTCCTCGGTTTGTTTTATCACTTACACCTATCGACCCCGAACCTTCAAAAGCATTTTTTATGATTGATGTAGGTGAACGAAAGTTCGCCGATCCTACATTAAAGAGAGTGCGAGAGATGTTTGCTCAAGATTTCCCTGGTGTGATGGGGCGTGTTACGAAAATGTTCTTAGGGCCATCTGATTCTTCACTAATAGAGATTCAAGTTAAAGGTCCTGATAGTGATTATATTTATTCTGTTAGCGATGAAATTAAAACTTTGTTGCGAAATGTAGATGGCACGTTTGATATTAAAAGCGATTGGGAAAACCGCATTACGACACTTAAACTTGAGGTTAATCAGCAAAATGCTCGTCGTGCCGGAATTAGCTCAAATGATGTTGCCCAAGCGTTAGAAACCTATTTTTCTGGACGCATAATATCCGAGTTTCGTGAAGGTGATGATATATTCCCTATTGTATTAAGGGCACAAGACAGGGAGCGTTACGATTTAGATCGGATCAATAGTGTAAGTATTTATTCTTCTGCTAGAGGCGTCAGTGTTCCTTTAATGCAAGTGGCCGAGATTCGCTATGAAACGCAATTTGCGCGAATTGCGCGTGAAAATTTATTTCGTACCGTAACGGTACAAGCTAAAAATCAAATTATGTCGGCGCAAAGTATGATGCCCTTACTTGAAGAGAAGCTTGCTAAAATAAAAGAAAAATTACCACCTGGATATAAAATTGAATACGACGGGGTGATTGGAGACTCCGCGGAATCGCAAGCTGCTATTTTAGCTAATTTACCGCTGTGTATTGCCATTATGGTGTTTATTATTATTGCGCAGTTTCGCTCTTACCGTGCAACCAGTATTGTATTTTTAACCGTACCCCTAATTATTATTGGTGCTGCTTTTGGTTTGTTGGTTATGCAAGCAAACTTTGGGTTTATGGTTATTTTAGGTTTATATGCGCTTGCCGGTATTATCATTAATAATGCGGTGATTTTAATAGACCGAATAAATATTGAACGTAAACAGATAGAGTACTCAGAGCAACAAACCGCAGAGCAGTCTAATCAACAAAACTTTGAGGCGGTAATCAATGCTTCTTTAAGGCGTTTACGCCCTATTTTGATGTCTACTTGCACAACGATAATAGGCTTAATGCCACTTATTTTATCTAAAGATGTTTTGTTTTATGGTCAAGCAAGCACTATTGCGTTTGGTCTTGCAATGGGAACAATTTTAACATTAGGATTTGTTCCTGTTGTGTATACGTTTTTCTTTAAAATAAAGCCAGTTAAATCAGATAAACATCAAACCCAGCGTGAGTCAGAGCAGGCTTAATATGAAGGGCAGATAATAAGTTTTATCCCTATTTAGTGGCAATTTTAGCCACTAAATAGGCCTGTTTTACTCATGCTTTATTTGTTTAGATAAAAACAAGTTAGTAACGTCTGCGACTTTGATTAACGACTCTTTATCAACATGGCTCCAAGTTACCTTTGAGCCTACACTTTCACAACAAATAACACCTAATGGTTTGCTATCAAGTATATAAATGTAATCAAGTAAAGAATAAATATTAAGTGGCTCAAAGTAAGAGTGAGAGAATGGCTTGGTTACTTCGTTATTTCTGGCGTCGGAGGCGTCGAGTACTTGGTTAGTTAAAATATAGTTGAAATAAGCAGGGGAGTTTTCTGTGTATAGAACAGTTCCACTCAACACGTCATTATTTTCATCAAGGCAAGCTAAGCAATTTAATGCACTGTAATCTTTATTAAATAACCACAGACTGACTCGATTAGCATTGGGAATAAGCGCTTTTAACTCTTTGCATATTTGCTTTAGTTTCCTGTCACTAGAAACATTAGGATCGCTAATTTTTACTGCTAAGTTTTTTAAGTTAAGGTTTTTAGGATTATAAACATTGAGTAAGCTATTGAGCTTAGCTTTATCAAACGGTTTAGTTAAGTAGCCATCCATACCAATATCTAAATAATGCTCAATGTCTTGTTTTAGGGTATTTGCTGTCATAGCTATAATTGGAACTGTTTTACCTGCAGGGAGTGCTCTAATAGCCTGCGTGGCTTTTATGCCGTCCATTTCAGGCATTTGTATATCCATGAAAATTAAGTCGACAGGGTGCTCTTTGAAGTACTTAACGCATTCTTTACCATCCTCTGCGATAATTAAATTAGCATTATGTGCTTTGAGCATTTTAACGATAATAAGCTGATTTATTTTATTATCTTCGGCAATTAACACAGTACAACCTTGCAGGTTTGTTATATCAGAGCCCTGCTTTGGTATTGATGGTAATAAAGCAATCTCAAAGTTTTGCTCGTAGGTAAATGTGGAGCCCTTACCTATTTTGCTGGTAAAGCTAAGCTTCCCTTGCATTAATTCACTTAAGCGAGCACAAATTGATAAGCCTAAACCTGTACCCCCATATTCTCTTGAAGTTGATGAGTCTGCCTGATGAAACTCTTTAAATAAATGTTCTTGAACAGTCTCATTAATGCCAAGGCCTGTATCAATAACTTCAAATTTGAGTAATTGTGTTTGTAATGTACTGCTTTTAATACTTACTTTCAGTTCGACTTGGCCAGTTTTGGTAAATTTAATCGCATTTGAGCATAGGTTATTTAAAATTTGCGAAACCCGAAGAGGGTCCCCTTTTAAATTATCCGCTATTTTAGGGTCTACCGATGTAATAAGCTTTATACCTTTAGTAGACGCTTGCTGTAACTGGGGCTTTATTACATCGCTAATAACGTCATTAAGATTGAAGTCGATATGTTCAATTTCTAATTTACCGGCCTCAATTTTAGAAAAGTCTAAAATATCGTTTACAATATTTGATAAGTAATGAGCTGACTTTAATATACTTTTTAAAGTGCTGTCTTTTTCCTCTGTTGTGGTTTCTGATATGGCAAACTCAGCTAAATTTAAAATCCCATGTAATGGGGTTCTCAACTCATGAGTCATATTTGCCAAAAATTTACTTTTTGTGTTATTGGCTGTATCAGCTTCTTCTTTTAACTTTTCTAGTTCTTTATTGTGTGCTTTTTGTTTTTCTAATGCCATCACTAGCTTTTTATTATTAAGTCTAAGCTCTAATTGCGCAATAACTTCTTTGCTCAAAACCGTGAGTGCATTTATCTGTTTGCTTGAGAGCTTTTTTGGTTTATCGCTAATAACACATAACGTACCAATAGCATTGCCTCTAGGAGTTATAAGAGGTGCACCTGCATAAAAGCGAATATTTGGGTCGTTTGTAACCAAGGGATTATCGTGAAAGCGGGTATCAGTAAGTGCATTTTGAACTTCGAACACTTGGTTTTCTAAAATTGCGTGAGAACAAAACGAGATATCCCGTGCGGTTTCGTCTACATCAATACCTTGCTTTGATTTAAACCATTGCCTGTCGGGAGCAACAAGACTTATTAGTGAGATTGGCGTTTCACAAATATCAGATGCAAGCAGGGTTAAGTCGTCAAAGGATTTCTCAGCTTCAGTGTCTAAAACGTCATACTCATATAGGTCTTTTAGCCGTGATAGTTCATCTTCAGGTGTTGACGCTTTTATCATTATGTAACCTTGTTTTTGATATGCCTAACAATGAGTAATTGAATAAAAATAATAATGGATGCGCGAGCGTAAAATGCAATTAAATTATTATGCTCAAGTAGTTAGCTTATATGACCTTAACAGTTTTTGCTAATTGATTTAAAACTGCTCAATCAACAATTCTATTACGGCCTTTCGTTTTTGCCTCGTATAAATAGTCATCAACATATTTTAAGCTGTTTTGTAAGCTGATAGAGCCATCATGAGTAAGTAGCCCAATACTTACCGTAAAGCTAATATTAAAATTGCGATAGTAAACTTTATGTTCATTTACTGCGTGTTTTATTCGCTCAGCGGCTTGCTTGGCTTCTGCTTTGTTTGTGTTGGGCATAATAATTAAAAACTCTTCACCGCCCAGGCGAAATACAAAATCTTGCTTTCTGGTTAAAGCGCGTAATGTATTGGTAAGCTCTTTTAAGCTTAAATCGCCAGCTTCGTGACCATAGTTATCATTTATTGCTTTAAAATGGTCTATGTCGAGCATTAATAACGAAATATAGGTATTTTTATTCTGCGTTTTTAATAGCTCATCGCTGAGTGTTCTGTATAAAGTTCGTCTATTTAAACAGCCTGTAAGTGGGTCTATATTGGCTTGTTTTTCTAGCTCTTGATTAAGAGAAGAGAGCTCTTGAGTACGCGCCTGAATACGCTGCTCTAAACTGGTATTAAGCGCGATCAGTTTATGTTCTATGTTTATTTCTTTGGTTACGTCGTTTTGAACAGCAAAATAATAAGCTACTTTTCCATCTCTAAAAATGGGTGATATGGCCAGTTCATTCCAATAAGGGTCGCCACTTTTTGTGTAGTTTAAAATTCTTGTAGTTATGGGGAGCCCTTTTTTAAGATGAATTTTGAGTTGCTCTATTGTGTTGGCATCAGTTTTTTCACCTTGTAAAATAGAGCCAAGCTTTTTACCTTCTACTTGATTCAGTGGGTAGCCTGTAATTCTTTCAAATGAGCCATTTACCCAAATAACACGCTTGTCTTTATCGGCAATCACCATTCCTACTGTGGTTTCTTTGAGTGCAGTAACTAAAAAGTCCCGCTCCAGAGCTATTTTTTCACTCCCTGATATGTCTTGAAAAATGCCATATAGCTTCGTGATTTCACCGTTTAAATCTCTCGATACATTGCCGCTTGATATTACAGTGCGCTCTTGTAGATCGTCGTCTACAACACGAAGCTTTATACAACTCCATTCTTGTCCGCATGCAAGAGCTTGCTCGACCGCATCTGTTATTTTGGATTTGTCATCTTCATGATAAAAATTTATTGCAGTATCTAGTTGAGGGGAATAGTTACTCGGTGAAACACCATGAATGGTATAAATTTCATCGGTCCAAAATAATTGATTAGTTTTACAGTCGAGTTGCCAATAGCCTACCTTTAAAACTTCGCCGGCATTTTCTATGATGGTTTGTAATTCGTTATTGCTAATAACAGACGACACTTGGGCAAAGTGCTGGTTAAAAACTAAAACCATATGTTGGTGTTGGTTTTGCTGCACGCTGTGTAAGCAACAATTTAGTTTAATGGAGTAATCGGTTGCTAATGTTAGTTCAATATCAAATTGGTCTAACTCATTATGTTGCGATTTTAGTGCGAGAATTTGTTGTTGTAATAGAGCTTTGCTTTCAGTAGTACAACAGCCATAAAGGCTTTCAATGGTGGGTACTTTTTTAGCTGCAACATTTAGCTCTGACCACCTTGGAGAAAGATAACTAAGCTGATTATTATTATCAAATACCATTAAAAGAAAATTACACTTTTCTAGCAGCGCAATATTTATGTCTTTAATATCCATAAGCTCCCTACATATGAAAAGTATTACAACAATAAGGTTGAGTATAGACACCTTCTTTTATTTTTTCAGTTCAAGACAGTGTTAATAGTGGTCAGAATTCTTACTAAAAGTGTATTTCAGGTTTGTTTTTATCACTTTCCTGATAAGGTATTGGTTGTATAACAATATTTTAACGTTATTTCGTTGTTGTTAACGCAGAACGAATCACTGGAGAGTTTAATGAACATATTTCGATTGAGTGTTGTTACCTCGTTTTTTTTCGCTGCTAATCTCTGTGCTACTAGTGCACATGCAAATACTAAAGTAATTCATGCCGGAGAGTTATTGGCTATTCCCGGAGAAAAACCACAACAAAAACAAACTATAGTAATAGAAAATGGCAAAGTGCTCTCGGTATCTGCGGGTTTTTTACCCATCACTCGTTTTGGCGAAGATGCTCAGTTAATCGACTTATCGACCCGCTTTGTTATGCCAGGGCTTATGGATATGCATGTGCATTTACAAGGTGAGCTTGGCCCTGATAATAAAAAAGAGCTGGTGGAAATGTCTGATGCAGATGTAGCAATGCGCAGTGTGCATTTTGCTAACAAAACTCTTATGGCGGGCTTTACTACTGTGCGTGATGTGGGAAGTCAAAGCGAGCAAATGTATGCATTACGTAAAGGCGTAGAAAATGGCTGGGTTGATGGGCCGCGTATTATTGCTGGTGCTGGCGTTACTATTACTGGCGGACACTTAGATGTTGATGGTATGAGCCCTGATTTACTCACCATAAAAACACCGCCAACAGTGTGTGATGGCGCTATTGAATGCCGCAAAAAAACTCGCTATGCAATTAAATACGGGGCTGATTTAATTAAAGTTGCTTCTACCGGTGGCGTGCTTTCGGATACTACTACGGGCACAGGGCAGCAAATGCAAGACGATGAACTTAAAGCTGTAGTTGATACAGCGCATGGTTTAGGGCGAAAAGTAGCTAGTCATGCGCATGCCGCTCAAGGTATTAATGCAGCATTACGTGCGGGCGTTGATAGCATTGAGCACGGTAGTTACACCGATGATGAAGGCATTAAATTATTTAAAGAAACAGGGGCTTATTTAGTCCCTACTTTGCTTGCAGGGCACACCGTAGTTGGGTTAGCAAAAAACAGTGACTTTATGTCTGCGCCAATTAAAAGCAAAGCAATTAGGGTAGGGGGCGATATGCTCAACAATTTTACTAAGGCTTATAAGGCCGGGGTAAACATTGCATTTGGTACCGACAGTGGCGTATCTAAGCACGGCATTAACGCAAAAGAAGCGGTATTAATGCATCAAGCAGGTATGACTCCTGCTGATATTTTAAAATCTGCAACCGTCAATGCTGCTGATTTAATTGATATGAGCCAGCGCTTGGGCACCATAGAGCCTGGTAAGTTTGCTGATATTATTGCTTTGGACACCAGCCCACTTAGCGATATTAGCGCTTTAATGGATGTCGATTTTGTAATGAAAGAAGGCACGATTTTTAAACACCAATAAATACCCTATTTATTTTATTAATAATGACGCAATAACGCTGGTAGGTCGTATTATAATTTTTATAAATGGCTGCTGGCGTTTTTTTGGTCATACCGCTTTTAAGGTTATAAAAGGAAGTCTTTTATTTTGAAGAGCTTAATAGTTTTATTTTTAGTTGTATGGCCTTTTTTGGTTAATGCCAACGCGCAGACAATTGAATTTCCTGATGTAAATAATAATGTGGCATACGCAAGTGTGGCTTCATTGGGGTTTACCCCTGCGGATGAAAAAATAGCATATGGGGATAATGAATCGCAGTTCGCATTACTTTGGCGCGCAAAACAAATCCAACCGCAAAACCCGTTAGTTATTTTACTTCATGGTGGTTGTTGGCTAAGTGCATACGATATTAAACATACCTATGCGTTAAGTACGGGGCTTGCACAAGAAGGTTTTAACGTATGGTCTTTAGAGTATAGAAGAAGCGGCGCAAGCGGTGGTGGCTGGCCTACAACGTTTAATGATGTAAAAGCCGGAATTTTAGCGGTAAGTAAATATAATAATGGCGAGTTTAAATTAGCTGACTCGGTTGTGGTAGGACACTCAGCTGGTGGGCATTTAGCTCTGCTTGCTGGTGGTGAAATTGATCAGCTCAAAGGGGTTATTGGCTTAGCCCCTATTACTGATATAAAAGCGTATGCACGCGGTAATAACAGCTGTCAAAAAGTGACAAAGGATTTTATGCAAGGTATGCCAACTGATAAACCCAAGGCTTACACGCAAGCGAACCCGAGCGAGCAGTCGCTTCATCCACAGAGTATTATTTTACAAGGTGACCAAGATACCATCGTACCTGCTTTTAATTTAGAGCAGCTTAACCGACCTGTGGTTATGCTAGATGGTGTGGGGCATTTTGATTGGATCCACCCAGGTTCTGAGGCATTTAAGACACTAATACAAAATTTGAATGAGAAGTAATAATGAATTTTAATGAGATTGTAGCGCTTGATAAAGCCGATCCGCTGGCTAATAAACGTGATGAATTTGATTTACCCGCAGACACTATTTATCTCGATGGTAACTCATTGGGGGCTTTGCCTAAAGCCGTAAAATCGCGCGTAGCTGAGGTGGTAAGTCAGCAATGGGGTAGCCATTTAATTAGAAGTTGGAATGATCACCAATGGATTGATTTACCAACTCAGGTAGGAGAGAAAATAGCGCCGATTATTGGCGCAGCAAAAGGCCAAGTGATTTGTTGTGACTCTATTTCAGTTAACTTATTTAAACTGTTAAGTAGTGCATTATCGTTAAACCCTGAGCGAAATGTGGTGTTATCCACCGAGGATAACTTTCCTACTGACTTATACATGGTACAGGGGCTAAGTGAGCTATTAGGCCCCGACTTATGTCAGCTTAAATTAGTAGCAGAGCAAAGTATTGAGCAAAACCTAAATGATTCAGTGGCTGTGTTGCTATTAACGCAGGTCAACTTTAGAACCGGTCAGTTGCTGGATATGCAAAAGCTCACCCAGTTAGCTCACGAGAAAGGCATTTTGGTGATATGGGATCTAGCCCATAGTGCGGGAGCTTTACAAGTTGAACTTGATAACTGTAATGCTGATTTTGCCATTGGCTGTGGCTATAAATACTTAAACGGTGGCCCAGGCTCACCTGCATTTTTATATGTGGCTAAACGCCACCAAGCTGCTGTAAAGCAACCCTTATCAGGTTGGATGGGTCATGCCAAACCATTTGCTTTTGATGCAATATATCAAGGTGCTGATACTATAAATCAGTATTTATGCGGTACACCCAGTGTGATTGCGATGAGTACTTTAGATGCTGCGCTTGATGTATGGCAAGACGTAGACATTTCTCAAGTAAGAGAAAAGTCGATTGCACTTGCTGACGTATTTATTAAATTAGTACAAACACATTTATGCTTAAGTGATTTGCGCTTATGTTCTACTGAGGATTCGAGCCAAAGAGGCAGCCAACTAGCATTTTCACATACCGATGCGTTTGCTATATGCCAAGCGTTAATTGAAAAAGGGGTAATAGCAGATTTTCGTGCGCCTAATATTTTACGCTTTGGTTTTACGCCACTTTATACTTCGTTTGAAGAGATTTGGCAGGCAGTGGCTATTTTAGCTGAGGTAGTTAAAAGCCAGCTATATACCCAGCCACGTTTTAATTTAGCGGGTAAAGTGACGTAACTTTATGATGAGCCATTATTATAATGGCTCATAGCGTTTCTCAAGTTAAAAGGTATAGCGTTAGCAGAATCACTAGCAGCGCCTTTAGGTTATTATTGCTCTTTTTCTAGATGAAAGTAATTAAGTTGTACTCTCATCTCGGTAGCTTGTTCTGCCATTTTACGTGCCGCCGCCATTGTTTCTTCTGTAATCGCTGAGTTAGCCTGAGTTAGCCCCGTTAACCGTTGTACAACAAGATTAACCTCTTTAATTGCTTGCTCTTGTGCGGAGGTTGAGTGCGCTATATGTATTATATTTTTACTAACATCGCTAACAGCTTGCATTATGTGTTTTAGTTTTTTCCCTGAGGTGTCGGCTAATTCAGTTCCAAGTGCTATTTTTTGATTACTATTTACAATAATACTCTTTATTTGCTTTGCTGATTTAGCACTACGCCCCGCTAAATCACCGACTTCATTAGCTACTACAGCAAAGCCTCTTCCGTGGTCGCCAGCCCTAGCTGCTTCTACGGCGGCATTAAGTGATAGCAAGTTAGTTTGAAAAGCGAGGTTGTCAATAACCGAAAGTATTTCGTTAATATCTTTACTGGCTTCATTTACTTCATCAATCGCGCTAACAGTCTGTATTGATAATTGGTTTCCTTCTTCAGCGATTTGCTCTGCATTGCTTGCCAATGCCACGGCACTTTTTGATTGTTCAGATACTTTAGTTAGCTCATCTAGCATTTGCTCAGTACTTGAGCTTGCCTCTTCAAGGTTGGCAGCTTGCTCTTCTGTGCGTTTACTTATTTCAGTATTACTTGAAGCTATTTCACCTGCATTTTGCATAACCTGGCCAGCAGATACTTGAATCTCTTGAATGACATTGGTTAATTTAAAGATGGTCGCGTTGGTGTCGTTTTTTAGGGTGTTGAATACGCCTTGATATTGCCCCTCTATATTTTTGGTAAGGTCACCTTTAGCTAAGTTTGACAAAACGCTACTTACTTCATTTATAGCTAATGAAACTAATGAGGTAGACTCATTAACATTATTTTTTAAATCTTCCAATTGGCCTTGCAATGGTTGTTTTAATTGATGAGAAAAATCGCCATTTGCCATTGCAGCCATTACTTGATTAAGATCATTTATGACATGTTCAAGGTTTGTTACCGAGTGGTTTATATCTGTTTTTAAACTATTTAGCTGGCCTGTCATAGTCGATGAAATAGTATGATCAAAGCGCCCCTGACTAATTGCTAGCATGACTGATGAAATTTCAGTTAGAGCATTATCAATAGCAGTAATTGATGTATTGATGTTACTTTTTAACTGCTCAAGTTGACCGCTGGCTTCACCTTTAATCATTTTTTTAAAGTCACCTTTACTAACAAAGGACATGACTTCACCTATTTCATTCATTACATTATTTAAATTAGCCATACTGGAATTAATATCTTGTTTTAAAATATCAAGCTGTCCAGCTAAGGGGGCATCTAATTGCGCTGAAAACTGGCCCTGTCGTAATGCACTCATAACGTCACTAATACCATCTATGGCAATACTTAAGCTATTCACTGAGTTATTCACGCTGTCTTTTAGCTGGGCAAGTTTTCCTTTAGCTGGATAGGTAATTTGCTCTTTAAAGTTACCTTGCTCTACGTTAGCCATAATATCTACGATACTATTCATTGTGTTGTTTATTGAGGAAAGCGATTGGTTAATATTACTTTTTAAGGTGTCTAATTCGCCTGACATTGAGGCATTAATTTGAATATCAAATTGACCATCAGCCATAGCAATCGCAATGTTATTTAATTCGTTTATTGCCCCGTTTAGTGAACTTGCGCAATCGTTGGTTGCTTGTTTTAACGTATCTAACTCTCCTCGACATGGTGCTTCAATACGTTGATCAAATTTACCCGCAGCCATTTGGTTCATAACGCGATTTGTTTCACTAATAGATAACTGTAGAGCATCAAGAAGAGTGTTAAATGCTTGAGTGCTAACGCCTATTTCATCGCTTGAATAGACTGTTGCTCGTAATGAAAAGTCACCTTGCTGTTCAACTTTTTTCATCGTATCAGCTAGTGCATGTATTGGTTTTGTGAGTGTTTTCGCAAACCAATATGCGGCAATGGTAACAATAAAAATAGTGACAAAAAGTATCACAATGAGTTGTTGGGAAAGAGTCGTTATTGACTCAAAAGCTTCTTGTTCGTCCATTTCTGCTATGAGTGCCCAGCGAACATTAAAGACATTTACAGGTGCAAATGCAGAGAGCACCATTTCATTGTTATAGTCATTTATAACATGCTGCCCTTTTTCATTTTTTAGTGCTTTGATTACAGATAAGGTATTCACAGTGCCTTTATTTGGGTTTCTAAACGAGCTTTCTACAGAGTGATTTTTCGGATCAATATAAGAGTCAGAGCGCATTAACCCTTCAGGGCCAACAAGGTAGGTCTCTCCGCTTTCGCCCAACCCGTCACGTTCTTTCATAATTGAATTAATATCTTCAATCGATAATTGGGCAGCTAAAATAGCAACCGTTTTACCATCAACAACAATAGGCTTTCCTATAAAGCTTGCAGGGGCATTATATGAAGGGGAGTACTGTTTATAATCTGCAAAAGCAATTTTTTGTGGGTTGCTGCTGTCTTTTAATTGTCTAAATAGGTTCGCTAAATTACTTTTAGCGTAGGGGCCTGTTTGCAGCGATGTTGCAAAGTCGACTTCTTTATAAACAGAGTAAACAATATTGCCATTTGCTGGGTCGATAATGAAAATATCGTAGAACTTATTTATATTAGTCATATCGCGTAGATAAGGGTGATATTGGCGGTGCGCTTGCTCGTAATAGTCTGATTGCTCTGTGGTGGTTAGTTTTTGTTTTTCACCGATTGGGTTTGGGTTATTAGCTAGATAACGAGATTGCAGCTCAATACTTTTTGGATTCATTTGCTTTAATAGAGATGAAGAAACTGTATCTGTTGGGTTTAGCTGTTTAAATTTTGGAGCAAAAGACTCTTTATAAAAGCGATTTAGAGACTCTGATGAGGCTGAAGGGGAGGTATTATTAAATCCATCTATAAACTTTGTCGCAATATTGGCCATTTCTGGATTTGCTTGCAGCGCATTAAGCTTTTTTTCAATGTTGTTAAAATAGCGTTTAACAGCGCTTTGTTTTACTTTACTCACAGCGTCTAAACGCGAATAAACCTGTTCTGTCATCGAGTTTGAAGCTGTATTAATTGCGACAATAATAATTATTGTTATTGGCACTAGGGCAACAACTAAAAAAGCGGAGATGAGTTTTTTTGTTAAGTTTAATGAATTAAAAAAGTGGTTAATTGTGAGCATTACTATGTCCCTGTAATAAGGTCTGAACCTCAAATGAGCATAGAACACAATTTGTGAAGATCTAGTTAATAATTAAAGTAATGAGTCTTTATTACAAAATAGCCAAAGCTGATACAAAGCACATTTAATTTTAATGTAATTGCAGCATGCTTTTTTAGCGGTTTAAAAGCAATAAAGCGTAGAAGTACTTAAGTGCTCCTACGCTTTATTATTTAATTGATGTTTTAACGCTAAAAAAGCAAACGATGTTAGATCGCGACTAAACTTTGCTCTAACATAGCTTGAATTTGCTTGACTATTTTAGCTTCGGTTTCGGGTTCAAACTGGGCAATTCGAGGGGTGTGAATATGCCCAGTCGGAATATCTGAATTTAGCTGATTACGTAGCCGAATACTGCGGTACGAAATTTCGTTAGACAGGTAACCACCGCCACCGCCACGTACTGCAGTTGCCTCTTTTAATTCGTCAAAACTGCTAGGCTCAAAGTCTTTTTTGAGGGTAATAACATGATGATTATCATTAATCGCAAAAGGGCCTTTTGCCTTTAGCATAGCGCTAACAGGTAAGCTAAATTCTACAAACTCAGTACCGGGTAATGGGCGGTCGTTTAAACTTGGAATGAGCGGCGCTGTTTTGGTACCTCCATACACTATATTGGCGTTGTCGGGGGCTGTTACACTGCGGCGCTTACCTGGAAAGCGTTCAAGATCAAAGTCTTTGCGGCCCATGCTAACGGTAACGACCATATCAACTTTATTAAGAGCGTAATAAGGGGCAAGTAAGGATTCTATAATGCCTTGATCAAAGTCTTCATAACGCACAGGCACCATTACAGTGTTTATTTCAGCACTAATCCCTTTATAGTTTATTACTTGGCCATCAAGAAGCAACGCAGCTACGCCCGATGGGTTACTTTGGTTTATATTTCTATCAAGTAAAAATGGGTCAAACCCAGTTAGTAGTATCTTTTTAGTGGTGTTTTGTGAGTAGCTTAGGTCTGTGCGACCTCGGCTTCCGTTTTCTAGCAATGTTAATAACACTGTTTGCTGCGCGGTGCTCAGCGAAAATGCAGGTTTTGTGGTACGAATTATTTTACTTGATTGTAAGCGAGCCCAATAAAGCGCGCGATCATCTAAGTTTTGCGTTGTAGCGATGCGTTTTTTTGCACTAAACCATAATCGTTTTGAGTAGTCATTAACGGCATCTACGGCTTGTGCATAGCTTGAGAGTGACTTGAATTGCTGCTCAAATTGATTAACTTCGCTGGCAAAAGCGCTTAGTACGGCTGGCATCGCTTGGCTGGCTTTTTCAATTCGCAATTCTTCTGGGGTTAGCGGTGTGTTTAAATTGGCTAAAGTACTAAAAGAAGAAAATATTAAACTTGTGGCAATCAGTGTTTTTATCATGATGTTCCTATACTAAGTCGTATTTGTTGCCCACTATCCTATGCCTAATATGTGGGTGCAAATAAAATCGTTAGTTGGTTTTATGTTGAAAGCAGTATAAAACAGGCGCTAAATCAAAAACTACGGGTATTTTATTAAAAAAGAGTCTTAACTCTGTGATGGGTTTAGCTACAATGGGACTGTGTATTTTTTAGTTTTTTACTTTTAGGCAGCTATGCAACTTATTCAAATAGATAAAGCACGTTATCGTAAACATTTAAATCGCGTTATTGTCGGCTGTGCAGCAGGTTTAGCTGTGGGCAGTTTAGCAATTTCACAAACCTTAATTGCATTATTTCCCGATGAAAGTGGCAGTCATTTTCATTGGAACTTATTAGGCGTAATTGTTACGAGTATTGGCATAGGCTGGTTGTTAAATAAATACCGAACACATCCTTTTATGAGTGAGGTGGTGTATGTGTGGGAGCTTAAAAAAGCGCTTAATAAAATCACTCGTAAAATGGCTAAGCTAAAAGCGGCGGGACGAGAAGGTAATCCCGATGCATTATTGGCGATTCAATATAGTTATGCGGGCTCACGATTATTATGGCAGCTTGACGATAACACCATCACTATGGATGATTTAGCGATTAAACAAGCCGAGTTAGATAGCGTTGCGGCCAAGTTCAACTTAACCTTAAATGCTGATGACTACAATGATGCAATTTTAAAGCAGTTTTAAAGTGGTTTTAATTTATAGGAATAACAATGAGCATAATTCTTTATGGTGTCCCGCTTTCTCCTTATGTGCGTAAAGTACGTGTGTGTTTAGCGCTTAAGCAACTGGACTATAAACTCGAAATAGTCTCGCCGTTTAATCAGCCTGACTGGTTTTTAGAAGTTAATCCGTTAGGGCGTATTCCGGCGCTAAAAGATGGCGAGTTAAACTTGGCGGATTCTAGCGTTATTTGCCAATATCTTGATGAAAAATACCTTAATTCATCGGCTTTACTCGGTGATACTATAGAGCAACGTGCAGCTGTTCGCTGGCTAGAAAAATACGCAGATTACGAGCTGGCTCCACTGACAACATTTACGGTATTTCAGCAGCGTATTATTGCTCCTACAATGCAAAAGCCAACCGATGAAGCCTTAGTGCAAAGTGCATTAAATGAAAAACTACCGCCTTTATTTGATTATTTAGAAGGTTATTTAGGGAATAACGAATTTTTTGTTGGTAACAGCTTTACTCTTGCCGACATTGCTGTGAGCTGCCAATTAATGAATATGGAGCATGGCGGTGAGCAACTTGATGAGTCGCGCTGGCCTAAGCTTGCTGCTTTACATAGCCGTGTAAAACAGGAGACCGCTATGCAGAGCATGCTTGAAGGCGAACAAAAAATATTAGCCTCATTAAAATAACGTTTATCACTGATTTTTTTAAACAATAAAGGAGCTATAAGTGAAAAAAGTACTGATTGTTTGTTTAGGAAATATATGTCGCTCACCTACCGCAGAGGCGGTATTAAAAGCTCGCGCTAAAAAGTTAGGTATTGATCTGCTAGTGGACTCGGCAGGGACTATTGGTCATCACGAAGGTAATCAACCAGATAGGCGCTCAATGCAGGCTGGTGAAAAACGCGGTTATAGTTTTAAAGGTATTTTTTCGCGCAAGGTGCGTAGTAGTGATTTTAGCGAGTTTGACCTTATTTTAGCAGCCGATAAACAAAACCTGTCGGATTTAACCGCACGTTGCCCTGAACATTTGCAGTACAAGCTTGCGTTGTTTTTAGAGTATGGCGAGCAAGCACAAAGCGCAATTCCCGATCCTTACTATGGCGGTGATGATGGCTTTGAAAAGGTACTTGATTTAATAGAGGCCGCCAGCGATAACATTTTAGCTAAGTTAAAATAGCTATAATGATAAATTAAAAGGCGCTTGAAGCGCCTTTGGTATGTTATTAACGGTTTACTTTAAAGTCGAGCTGTACTTTGGAAGTTGCTGCAACCGCTTTTCCATGCTCAAACTTAGGAGCATAGCGCCATTGCGCTAATGCTTCTACTGCTGATTTTTCAAAGGCCACGCCACCCTCAGAACTAATTACTTGCGGATTTTTTACAAAGCCAGACTCATCTACTTGAAACTCCATAACTACACTGCCATCTTTACTAAATCGCGCTTTGTTTTTAGGGTATTTAGGGTTAACGCGATATAGCGGCGTTTGCTCTTGGCTTTCTTTCCACGGCACCATTTTAGCAATCGCGATACAGTGCTTAGTGGCTTCATCGCTTTTGCCTTTTTTTTCATACAAGCCAATTAATCTTGAGTGTGCGGTAAGCTCAGCGCTGTGATCGTAACTTAAGTTTTCATCAAACACCTTTACTACGCGATTAAGCCGTTCAATTGCTTGATCGTATCTTTTTCTACCCTCAGCAAACGACGCCATTAAAAAGTCAGCTTTTATTTGTTCAACCGAGTTTTTAGGTAAGTTAGCCTGGTAATACTCATCGGCCTCTTCCAAGTAGTTTTTAGCTTCACGGTATTTTTCGTAGCTGAATTTATTGGCTAATATGGTTGCCGCTTCTAATTTCATATCGGCCAAAAATTTAGGTTTATTTTCTGTATTTGCTATTGCAATTACTTGCTCTAAATAATAGTCCGCTTTTTGAGCTGAGGGGGCAAAATTAGCCATACCAACCAAAGAATCAACGGTTTCTAACGATTTGTTACCATGGTTGTTAACTGAAATAGTGTAGGCTTGTTGATATAGTGAAAAACGTTTTTCAATCCATTTTTTACCATAGCCATTAATTGATTTAGCATAGTTAATAGCTAAGTTTGCGGTGTTATCTGAATTATCACCGTAAACAGCTTTACCTAATGTGTAGGCCTGCTCCGCGGCTTGTTGCATATTTTCCTTGGTTTTAACCGCATTTAAGTAATTTTGATACGCGTCGTTAAAAACGGCTTGAGCGTTACTTGCTTGTTCGGCAAATGACATGGTGCTTAATACAGATAAACTTAAGCCCATCAGTAATACACGTTTATTTAGTTTCATAATGATCCCTATTATTTGTCGGTGGTAAATTAGCAAATCCTTATGTGTATGTCATCATTTTAGGTAAACCAAGGTAAATATGCGTTGCTAATATATTTATGCTTACATATTGAAAATAGCCGCTGTCGTCGCAATATATTTGACATTACTTAGGGTGTACTACGATCCAATTTTGAACTTTTGTGATATTATCACTTTATCGTGTCGTAGTTTTTTAATATTTGGATTGGTCGTGGCGCAAGTAAGAGCAAGAGTCCAGCTTAATGTTGGCAAAAATAGTGATATTCCTGCAGAAATTATCTCGTTTAGTGGCTTAAAAGATGGCCAAGAGCATGTTGCTTTAGTATTTAATAACGCCGATACCCAGCAAGGTGTCCCACTTATTCGTATGCATTCTGAATGTTTAACCGGTGATGTATTTCATTCGTCACGCTGTGATTGTGGTGAGCAGTTAAACGAGTGTATTGAAATGATGCATGAGCAGGGCGGTATTTTACTTTATTTACGCCAAGAAGGGCGTGGTATTGGTTTATATAATAAAATTGATGCGTATGTACTGCAATCACAAGGTATGAATACCTACGAAGCTAATAACCATTTAGGTTTTGCTGATGACTTACGTGACTTTTCAGATGCAGTGTTAATGCTCAATGCGCTTAATTTAAAGCACGTTAAATTAATGACTAATAACCCTAAAAAGCTCAATGCATTAAAAGATGCAGGTATAGAAGTTGATTCTGTTGTGGGTACTCATGCTCACATTAAAGCTGGGCTTTCAGGTAATAAAGCGTATTTAGAGACAAAGATTAAGCATGGCTCTCACATGCTAGATATTAAGAAAATTAAAAAACCTTAGGGTCTGTTGACCTTTCAAGGTTGAATTTGCAGCAGTCTGTTTGGTATTTAGGCAAGGCAGAGCCTATGTGGTGTGGTTATTCCCCATAAATAGGCGATAACGCAGCATCAATGCCAAACAGGCGCTGCCCGAAGG